>NZ_QXDL01000011.1:0-39548 GCF_003574345.1 Calidithermus terrae | reverse complement strand
CTTCCCGCCCTCCCAGAGCGTCAGGTCGGCGGGGGCGCCGGGGCGGATGAGGCCGTGTTCGTGCCAGCCGGCGGCCAGGGCGGCGCCGCGGGTGAAGGCCCAGAGGGTTTCCTCCTCGGTGAGGGACTGGGCGGGGTTGACGGGGTTGTGCAGGGCGGCCCGGATCCCGGCCTCGAGGTCGGGCGGGGCGACCGGGGCGTCGGAGCCGAAGGCCATGGGCAGGCCGGTGTCCCACAGGTCGCGCAGGCGGAAGGCCTCGCGCTCCTTGCCGGGGAGGTGGTGGCGCACGAGGTCGGCGTCCTCGAGCGCGTGGATCGGCTGGATGGAGAGGGCCATGGGCAGGCCCCTGAAGCGGGGCATTTCCTCGTCGCGCACGTGCTGGGCGTGCTCCATGCGGAGCGGGCGGGCGGCGGAGGCCAGGGGGGCGAGCTGGGCGTAGACCTCGAGCAGCCCCCGCACCGCCTGCGTCCCGATGGCGTGGGTCACCACCCCGAAGCCCGCCCTGAGCGCCGCCTCGCCCTGTTCGCGGATGTACTCCAGCGGGTCGAGCACGATGCCGTGGCCGCCGCCCGGGTAGGGCTCGACCATCCAGGCGGTGCGGCTGCCGAGCGCGCCGTCGGCGAAGAACTTGACCGCCGCGACCTCGAGCGAGTCCCCGCGCCAGCCGGGCCGCACCCCCTGCCAGTTGTCCTTGTCCATCGCCCACCACAGCCGCACCGGCAGCCGCCCGGAGCGGGCGAGTTCCTCGGGGTACTCCAGCGGGCACCAGCCCATGTGGTGGGTGGCGGTGTAGCCGCGGCGGGCCAGGTCGCGCAGGCCGCGCTCGAGGTCGGCCACGCTGCCCTTGGGCAGGATGCGGTGGATGTAGCCCTGGGCGGTCTCGAGCAGGTAGCCCGTGGGCTCGCCGTCCCCGTCGCGCACGAGAGCCCCGCCGCTGGGGTCGGGGGTCTCCCGCGTCACCCCGGCGAGCTCGAGCGCGCGGGTGTTGGCCCACCCCGAGTGCAGGTCGCGGCTGCGCAGGAAGACCGGGTGATCGGGCACCCGCTCGTCCAGGACCGACCGGTGCGGGTAGTGGTCGAAGAGGTAGCCCGCCCCGCGGACCCAGGTCCCCGGCGGCAGGCCCTTGGCCCGCTCCGCCACCCGCCGGGCCGCCTCACGCGGGTCGTGCACGCCCGAGAGGTCGAGCCGCTCGAGCTGCTCCCCCCACCCCAGCGGGTGCGTGTGCGCGTCGTGCAGCCCCGGCGTGACCCGCTCGAGCCGCGCCCGCTTGGCCCTGGGATACCGCGCCGCGAGGTCCTGCTCGAGCCCCACGTCGGCGACGCGGTCGCCCTCGAGGTACACCGCCTGCGCCCGCCCCGCCTCGGTCATGGTCCAGACGTCTGCGATGAGTAGCATGGGGATCAGTTTATCGGGTGACGGGAAGCGGTAAGCCATCAGCGGTCAGCTATCAGCCGTCAGCACAAGGCCCATGGCGTGTGGGGGCATCCCCCCGGCCCCCCTTGCCAAGGGGGTAAAGAGCGTTTTGCGTTTTGCGTTTTGTGTTTTGCGTTTTGCGTTTGGCGTTTTGCGTTTTGTGTTTTGCGTTTTGCGTTTGGCGTTTTGCGTTTGGCGTTTTGCGTTTGGCGTTTTGCGTTTGGCGTTTGGCGTCTTGCGTCTGGCGTCTAGCGTTCGGCGTTCGGCGTACGACGTACGACGTAGGACGTAGGACGTAGGACGTAGGACGTACGACGCACGACCCGCGCCCGGCCACCGGCCACCAGCCATCCCCCCTCCGCCCAAGGACCTACGACCCACCCCTCCCAGCGCCATATACTTTCCCCATGCCCCAGCGGCGCTACCTCTACCACGGACGCATCCTCAACCTGGCTATCGAGGACGAGAAATTCGAGATCATCGAGCACAAGGACGCCGTGTGCGTCGTGGCCGAGCAGGGGGGGAAGATCCTCTTCGTGCGGCAGTACCGGCCCGCCGTCGGCAGCGACACCCTCGAGATCCCCGCCGGGCTCATCGAGGACGGGGAGGACCCCCTCGAGGCCGCCCGGCGCGAGCTGGCCGAGGAGACCCAGCTCACCGGCGACTTCAGCTACCTCAACAGCTTCTACGTCAGCCCGGGCTTCTGCGACGAGAAGCTCCACGTCTTCCGCGCCCGCGACCTGCGCCCGGCCTCGGGCACCCCCGACGACGACGAGGACATCACCGTCGAGTGGCACGACCCCCGCGAGGTGCTGGAGGGGGCTCGAGCGGGCCGCGTGCAGATCTCGGCCTCGGCCATGGCCGGCATCCTCTTCCACCTGAGCGCCTATGCTGCTGATCAATGACCCCCAAGACGCCCCGCCCGGCCCCAAGGTCGTGGCGGTGGGCAGCTTCGACGGCCTGCACCTGGGCCACCAGCACCTGCTCAAGCAGGCCCTGCAGGACGCGCACGCTGGGCTTCCCCACCGCCAACCTGCAGGTCTCGGCGATGAAGGTGCTGCCGCTGGGGGTGTACGCGGTGCGGGTGCAGACCCACGAGGGCGAATACGGCGCGGTGGCGAACGTGGGCTACCGGCCCACCGTGGACGGCCGGGCGCTGCGCTTCGAGGTGCACCTCTTCGACTTCGCCGGCGACCTCTACGGCCAGGAGCTCACCGTGGCCTTCCTGCACAAGATCCGCGACGAGATGAGGTTCGGCTCGCTCGAGGAGCTCAAAGCCCAGATCGCCCGCGACGCCCAGGCCGCTCGAGCCGCCCTCAGCCCGGCCTGAGAGGACGGGGCTTCAGGCCGAGGAGGGCGATAACGACCGACCGCACGCCGGTTTCATTAAGAAGATTTGCGTTACGGACGTTATCGCTGCGGCTTATCCGGTGGCCCTGCCCGGGGGGCTTAAGTATAATGTTCGCGCGAAGGAGGCAAACCATGCGTAAACCTGCTGTGTTGGGCATAATCGGTGCGGCTGTTTTGACCGCGTCCGCCCTGGCCGCCGATTTCATCACCTTCGGCTCGGGCTCCACCACCGGGGTGTACTTCCCCGTAGCCACCGGCATCTCCAAGCTCATCAACGATGCCAACATCGACGTTCGCGCCAACGCCCGCTCCACCGGCGGCAGCGTGTTCAACATCACCGCCATCGCCTCGGGCGAACTCCAGATGGCGCTGGTGCAAAACGACATCGCCTACTTCGCCTACAACGGCACCGGCATCGCCGCCTTCGACGGCAAGCCGGTCAAGTCGATCCGCAGCGTGGCGGTGCTCTACCCCGAGGTCATCCACGTCGTCACCCGCCGCGACTCCAAGATCACCTCCATCGGCGACCTCAAGGGCAAGCGCGTCATCGTGGGCGACGTGGGCTCGGGCACCGAGCAGAACACCCGCCACGTCCTCGAGGCCTACGGCCTGAGCTTCTCCGACCTCGGCCAGACCATCCGCGCCAGCGCCTCGGCCGGCATCACCCAGCTCCAGGAGGGCAAGGCCGACGCGATGTTCTACACCGTGGGCCTGGGCGCTTCCGCCATCCAGAACCTGGCCCTGACCACCCAGGTCAACCTCGTGCCCATCGACCCCGACAAGATCAAGGCCATGCAGAAGAAGTACCCCTTCTACGACCAGGTCGTCGTGCCCGGCAACACCTACAAGGGCGAGTCGGTGAGCACCATCACCGCGGCCGTGAAGTCGATGTGGGTCGCGGCCGAGTCCCTGAGCGCCGACGCGGTTTATAAGGTGCTCAAGGCCACCATCGGCAACGAGAAGGCCTTCAAGGAGATCCACCCCAACCTCGCCCGCTACTTCAGCACCAAGGGCGCGGTGCGGGGCCTGCCGGTGCCGCTGCACCCCGGCGCCGAGCGCTTCTACAAGGAGATCGGCGTCCTGAAGTAGCCCGCTCACCCCCGCGGGGACGGCATGGCCGTCCCCGTTTTTTTTCGGGTGCGAAGTGGGGCGAAATGGCGTATATTCTTCGGGTTATCCCTTGAAGGAGCTTTATGAGCGAGGTTGATAAAGCCCAACAACTTCTGCAAGAGGTCGAGTTCGGCGGACGCAAGCCCCAGGGCTGGGTGCGCTGGCTGGTTCTGGGGCTGGCGGTGGGCTGGAGCCTGTTTCAGATGTACGCCACCTACGTGGGTACGCTGAACGAGCTGGTCTGGCGGGCCACCCACTTAGCCTTCGCCTTCGCTCTGGTGTTTCTGGTCTACCCCTTCGGCAGGCGCAGCTCGAGGCGCCGCGTCCCCTGGTTCGACTGGATCCTGGGCGTCGTCGCGGTGGGCTCGGCGCTGTACGCGGTGTTCGAGTACCGGGGCATCCTCGAGGAGCGCGGCGGCTTCGGCAACCCCACCGACGTCCTGGTGGCCTCCTCCACCGTGGTCCTGCTGCTGCTGGCCGCCTGGCGGGCCATCGGGCCGGCCATGCCCGTCATCGCGGGGCTGTTCATGCTCTTCGCCCTCACCGGGCCCGCCGGGCTGATCAAGCTCGAGCTGCCCGGCATCCTGGGCGAGCTGCACGCCGGGGCCACCTGGCGCTCCTTGATGAACCAGCTCTTCATGAACACCAACGACTCCATCTGGGGCACCCCCATCGGGGTCTCGGCGGAGACGGTGTTCGTGTTCGTGCTCTTCGGGGCGCTGCTCGACCGCGCGGGGGCCGGGCAGTTCTTCACCGACCTGGCCTACAGCCTGCTGGGCGGGGTGCGCGGCGGCCCCGCCAAGGCCTCCATCATCGCCTCGGCGCTCAACGGCATCGTCTCGGGCTCGTCGGTGTCGAACGTGGTGACCGGCGGCAACTTCACCATCTCGACCATGATCCGCGCGGGCTACACCCGCGAGAAGGCCGGGGCCATCGAGGTGGCGTCTTCCTCCAACGGCCAGCTCATGCCCCCGGTGATGGGCGCGGCGGCCTTCATCATGGCCGACCTGCTGGGCGTGCCCTACCCCCAGATCATCCTCTTCGCCATCCTGCCCGCCATCCTGGCCTACGGCTCGCTGCTGGTGGTGGCCGACCTCGAGGCCGCCAAGCTGGGCCTGCGCGGGATGCCCCGCAGCGAACTCCCCGACTTCGGCAAGACCCTGCGCGGCGGGCTGCACTACCTGCTGGTGCTGGCCTTCCTGCTGTACTGCCTGCTCTTCGACGACCCCTTCCGCGCCGGGATCAACGGCCCCCTCACCCCCAACACCTCCGCGCTCTACACGGTCTTCGTGCTGATGGGCGTGATCGTGCTGCAGGAGCTCTACCGGGGCTGGCGCGGCAACGACCTGCTGCTGGGCCTGCGCTCGGGTGGGCAGATGATCGTGGAGGGGCTCGAGAACGGCGCGCGCAACATGGTGGGCATCGCCGTCGCCACCGCCGTGGCCGGGATCATCGTGGGCGTGGTGCTCATCACCAACGTGGGCACCGGCCTGGCCGACATCATGCGCACGCTGTCCTTCGGCAACTTCATCGCCGCGCTGGTGCTGGCGCAGCTCATCAGCCTCTTCCTGGGCATGGGCGTGCCCACCACCGCCAACTACATCATCATGGCGACGCTGATCGCGCCCACGCTGTTCAAGCTGGGCACCGAGGCCGGGCTCGACTACGGCAGCCTCAGCTTCGGCACCAGCGAGGTCGCCATCCTGCTGATCTGCATCAACTTCTTCGCCTTCTACTTCGGCATCATGGCCGACTCCACCCCGCCCGTGGCGCTGGCGGCCTACGCCGCCGCCGCCATCTCCAAGGGCGACCCCTTCAAGACCGGGGTACAGGGCTTCGTCTACGAGCTGCGCACCGCGCTGCTGGCCTACATGATCGTCTTCGACCCCAAGATCCTGCTCATCGGCGTCGGCAGCTTCGGCGAGGGCCTATGGATCGCGGCCTCGGCGCTGCTGGGCATGACGGCCTTCTCGGTGGCGACGATCGGCTACCTGGCGGGGAACGTGAACTGGCTGCTGCGGCTGGTGATGCTGGCCTCGGCGCTGCTGCTGGTCTCGAGCGGCTACGTCAGCGACCTCGTCGGCGTCGCGCTCTTCGCCGCCGTGTACCTGCTGCAGCGCTTCGTGCTGGGCCGCAGGCCCGCCCAGGGCTGAGCGATGCCCACCCCCGCCCTCCAGCGCTGGCTCGAGGCGCTGCTCGAGCCGCAGGCCCCGCTGCCGGAGCGCAGGCGGGGCTACTCGTGGCTCTACGCCGCCGGCGGCGCGGCCCAGGCGTTGCTGGCCGCGCTGGCCTACGGGCTGATGGGGCCGCTGGGGCCGGTGCCGGGCTGGGTGGGCGCGGTGTACCTGGGGATTGCCTTAGCCGCGTGGGCCTGGCTGCTGCGGCGTAAGCGGCTCGCCCGAGCCGGTAAGCAGAAAAGCCGCCACGCAGCGATGGCCCTGCTGGACGTGGCGGCGTTCTCGACCAGCCTCATGCTCGGCGCCCTGGCGCTGCGGGCCGAGCTGTGGCTGTGGGGCTCGCTGGTCGTGGCGTTCGGCCTGTCGGCCTACGCCGCCGGGCTAGCTGGCCTTCTGCGCCAGCTTGAGCAGCCGTGACCACCAGTGGGGCGAGGGGGCAGCCCCCGAGACCGGGGGCCGCAGGAGGCGGCGCAGTTCGGGCAGAACTTCACGGGCGCGCTCCTGGCCGAGTTCGAACAGCACGCCCGCCTGGGAGGCGTCGAAGGTGTCGATGGGGTGAGGCGGGTTGAGGCGCACGACGAGGTCGGCCTGGCCCAGCGCCAGCTCGACGAGACGCCGGCGCGAGGCCTCGCCGGCCTGGAGGGCGGCCTCGAGCGCCGTCTTGGGCTCGCTCCAGACGTAGGGGTTGGACACGTCGAAGGCCAGCACCGGCCCCAGCCCCAGGCTCTGCGCCGCCGTGACCGGCACCTTCTCGGCCACGTCGCCGTCAACGAGCACGCGCCCGTCGAGGCGCACCGGCGGGAAGATGCTGGGGATGGCGCTGCTGGCGCGGATGGCCTGGGCCAGCGACCCGGTGCGCAAAGGAACGAGCTCGCCGGTGTTGAAGTCGGCGGCCTGGATCACCAGCGGGATGGGGCTCTCCTCGATGTTCTTGGTGCCGAAGAGCCTCGACAGCCCCTCCTGGTAGTAGCGCCCCTCGGCCAGGGTGGGCTTGCGCAAAAATTCCATCACCCGCATCCAGTGGCGCAGCTTGCCGCTTTTTTGCAGGCGGTCGAGGTCGGGGTCGTAGAGGGTGTGCAGCACGAAGCTGGGCTCCAGGGGCAGGTCGAAGGCATAGATCGACGCGGCGAGCGCCCCCGCCGAGCTGCCCGCGATCCCCGCGATGGGAACGCCTTCATCGCGCAGAACCTTGAGCAAACCCAGATGGGCGACTCCCCGGACTCCACCTCCCCCAAGCGCAAGCACGACTCCCATACCCTCAGAGTAGGGGCAGCGGGTCAGTTCAGAATGAGAGCCTGGGATGCTTTGGCGATGGGTGGACGTCGATGGCCGGGCGCGGGTCGTGCGTCGTACGTCCTACGCCGTACGTCGTACGCAAAACGCAAGACGCAAAACGCCTTGTCACCCCCCTTAGCAAGGGGGGCCGGGGGGGATAAACCCTCCCCGCCGACGGAGAAAGGTCCACCACGGGCCACACGCCACTAGCCACAAGCTGACGGCTGATGGCTGACCGCTGAAAGCTGACCCCTCACCGCTTCTGGTAGCATGGTGCGGTGATTCCCCGGCTCGACGACGTTCCTGGCGTGCTCGGCGAGATTTGCCGCCGGCGGCTGGATGAGGTTTCGCGACGGCCTTATGGCTCCGTCCCCGACCTGGGCCAGACCCTGCCCTCTTTCTCCCGGGCGCTCGCCCTTCCCGGGCTCTCGCTGATCGCGGAGGTCAAGCGCAAGAGCCCTTCGCAGGGCGACATCGCGCCGCTGGACGCGCCCGCCGTGGCCCGCTCGTACGAGCAGGGGGGGGCGCGGGCGGTTAGCGTGCTCACCGAGCCGCACTACTTCGCCGGTTCGGACGAGGACCTGCGGGCCGTGCGGCGGGCGGTGGGGCTGCCGCTGCTGCGCAAGGACTTCACCGTGCACCCCTCACAGGTGCCGGAGGCGCGGGCGCTGGGGGCTTCGGCGGTGCTGCTGATCGTGGCGGCGCTGGGCGGGCTCACCGGGGACTACCTCGAGCTCGCCCGCCGCCACGGCCTCGAGGCGCTGGTGGAGGTCCACGACGAGCGCGAACTCGACCTCGCGCTCGAGGCCGGGGCCGAGATCGTGGGCGTCAACAACCGCGACCTGGTGAGCCTGAGGGTGAACATGGACACCGCCCCCCACCTGGGCGAGCGGGCGCGCTCGAAGGGCTTCACGGGCTTGCTCGTCGCCGAGTCGGGCTACAGCCGCCCCGAGGAACTGCGCCCGCTGGCCGGCCGCTTCGACGCGGTGCTGGTCGGCACCAGCCTGGCCCGCAGCGGCGACTGGCAAGGGGCCATCGAGGCCTTGATGGCCGACAGCCGCTGATACCAGATTCGGTCAGTCCGGCGCCGTTCGGCGGCGGACTGACAGGGCCGAAGGGAGTGCTCTGGGATTCAAAAAGATAGCCTCTGAGGGTCTTTGGTTCGGATGATTATCTTTTTGAATCCGGTATGACCCCCGGACGGCAGTGGCGGGAAGCTACAGGGCGTAGCTTCCCGCTCTCTTTCAGCGCCGGACCTGGATGCGGCCGATCCCACCGTTGATCTCGAGGTCCACCCGGTTGGCGGCCCCCTCGTAGTCGGGGCTCTCGTAGCGATCTTCCCCCCGGCGCACGAGGCCGTCGGGCAGGTCGAGGGCGCCGAGGCCCCGGTCGGCCTTGACCCGCAGGGCCACGCCCGCGGGCACCACCACCTCGATCTCGCCGACCCCGCCCGAGACGTCGGCCTCGAGCTTTCCCCGCTCGGGCAACTCCACGTAGACCCGGCCCACCCCGCTGTCGAGGTCGAGCTGTTCGACGCGGAGGAGGCGCAGGTTGAGCCGGGTCTCCCCCACCCCGGCGTTCACCCGCAGGTCGAGGGGCACGTCGGGGCTGAGGTTCACCTGCCAGCTCGAGCCCCGGTTGCCCGTCAGGCCGCGGGTGTTGCCCTGCGTCCGGTAGCTCACCCGCAGGGCATCGCCGTCGCGGCCGGTGTCGCGCTCGAGGCGCTCCCCCCGCAGCAGCCCGAGCTGGCCTTCGACCAGGTTGGGGCTGCCGGCGGGCAGCGCGCCGACCTCGAGGCGCGTCACGCTCGGGGAGAGCTCCACGCGGGCCTGCCGCGCGCCCTGGAGGGCCTCGCTCACCTGCTCCACGCCGCCGGGCGAGGCGGGCCGGAGGGCGTAGAACAGCACCAGCACCACGGCCAGCGCCGCGGTGCCCAGCAGGATGGGGCCGCGGTAACGGTTGTTGCGCCCCAGCAGGAAATCGAGCCCCACCGCGATGAGGATCAGCGGCCAGATCTGGCCGATGGCCCCCCACACGTCCCAGGAGAGCCAGCCCAGGTTCTGCAGCAGGAAGATCAGCCCTACCGCGATCAGAATGATGGCACCGACCATAAGCCCCTCCGGCTAGCGGTTGCGCTCCCGCAGGAGCAGGACCACACCCAGCCCGATCAGCAGCGCCGGCCACAACAAGTCGCCGTTGACGCGCAGCCAGCCCAGGTTGTCGAGCAGGAACCACGCGCCCACCAGCAGCAGGATCCAGCCCAGCGTGGCGCTGCTGCGCCCGCCCTGCACCATCTTGCGGGCCTCACCCCGTACCTCCTCGAAGCCCTGCCGCAGGGTGTCCTCCGAACCGGCGGGCGCGGCGCTGGCCTTGGGGATGACGATCCACAGGATCAGGTAGAGCACGAAGCCGCCCCCGCCGAACAGGGCCAGCAGCACGAACAGCGCCCGCACCAGGACGGGGTCGATGCTGAAGTACTCGGCCAGACCGCCGCAGACCCCGGCAATCACCTGGTCCTTCTCGCTGCGGTAGAGCTTTCGCGGTTCATTCATCGGGTTCCTCCGAGGCCGCTCCTTCAGCGCGGCCATCCCCGGGCCGGGGGAAGCCAGCACCTCCCCCGGCCGGGTCGGGCGTCACTTTTCCAGCAACTTCGTGTCGCCTGGCTTGCGGTTGCGCCACAACAGGTAGGCCCCGCCCGCGATCATCGCCAGCGGGAGCAGCACCTCGAAAACCCCCGTGAACCACCCCATCGTCAGCAGGGTCAGCAGGCCGGTCCCGAGCGCCGGGAAGATGGCCCAGCGCTGGCCGAGGGCGAAAACGGCGGCGAAGGTGATGGTCAGGCCCACGAAGAACACGGTCCCCCCGTCGACCCAGCGGCTCTCGCCGATGGCCGCCACCACCGCCAGGGTGAGCAGGGTGCCCGCCGGGATGACGGCCCACCAGTTTTCCCGCCGGTAGAGGTAGACGCCGAGGAAGCCCAGCCCGATGGCCCCCAGGAACAGCGTCCCGCCCAGGCTGCCCATCTGCTCGCCGAAGCCGATGAGGGCGCTGATCGCCAGAAGCACGAAGCCGGGGATCAGGGCCCAGGGACGGGTGCGGTCCTGCAGGAAGTAGACCACGAACCCCAGCCCCGCCCCGGCGAAGACCAGCGCGATGAGGGTTTCGCTGATGTAAATGCCCATGCTTTGCAGCAGGAACAGCAGGCCCAGCCCTACCAGCACGAGCCCGATAATTGGTCTGGAATTCTTGTCTGACATGTTGCCCTCCTCGAGGCCATAGTAGTCCCTGCGGGGTGGACTTTCCTCCATCGAAAGTCATAGCCGGGGCATGACTTTCGTCACGGCCAAGCCCCCGGCGCCCTCCCGCCCGCGAAAGCCCCGGTTTCGCGCTATTGCACGGAGCCTGACGCTTTTTGGCCCCGCACGTGAAAAACGTATAATACGCCACGGTTGAGGCCATACCCTCACAGCGTTTTAGGAGGCAACGGTGAATCTACACGAGTATCAGGCCAAAGAGATCCTGGCGAAATACGGCATCCCGGTCCCCCCCGGCAAGATCGCCTACACCGCCGACGAAGCCAAGCAGATCGCTACCGAGTTCGGGGACATGGTGGTGATCAAGGCCCAGGTGCACACCGGCGGCCGAGGCAAGGCGGGCGGCGTGAAGCTGGCTAAAACCCCCGAGGAGGCCCGCGAGAAGGCCAGCCAGATCCTGGGGCTCAACATCAAGGGCTTCATCACCAAGAAAGTCCTGGTGGCCAAAGCCGTCGACATCGCCAAGGAGTACTACGCCGGCCTCATCCTCGACCGCGTGACCCAGCGCGTGGTGCTGATGCTCTCCAAGGAAGGGGGCGTGGACATCGAAGAGGTGGCCGCCGCCCGCCCCTACGCCATCATCAAGCACCCCATTGACCCCCACAAGGGCCTGCGGCCCTTCGAGGCGCGCGCGCTGGTCAAGCGGGCCGGCCTCGAGGGCAACCTCAACAAGCTGGCCCAGATCCTCGTGCAGCTCTACCAGGCCTACGAGGGCATCGACGCCTCGACGGCCGAGATCAACCCGCTGGTGATCACCACCGGCGGCGACGTGGTGGCCGCCGACGCCAAGATCGTCCTCGACGACAACGCCCTCTACCGCCACCCCGAACTCTCCCGGCTTCGCGAGGCCGAGGCCGAGCACCCCCTCGAGGTCGAAGCCTCCAACTACGGCTTCGCCTACGTCAAGCTCGACGGCAACGTGGGCATCATCGGCAACGGCGCCGGGCTGGTGATGTACACCCTCGACCTCGTGCAGCGCGTCGGGGGCAAGGCCGCCAACTTCCTCGACATCGGCGGCGGGGCCAAGGCCGACGTGGTGTACAACGCGCTCAAGGTGGTGCTCAAGGACCCCGACGTCAAGGGCGTGTTCATCAACATCTTCGGCGGGATCACCCGCGCCGACGAGGTCGCCAAGGGCGTGATCCGGGCCATGGACGAGGGCATTCTCACCAAGCCCGTCGCCATGCGCGTCGCCGGGACCGCCGAGGAGGAGGCCAAGACGCTGCTCGAGGGCCGCCCCATCTACATGTACCCCACCTCCGTCGACGCCGCCAAGGCCGTCGTCGCGATGACCGGAGGGCAGGGCTGAAGGCAAAAGGCACGAAAGGTGAAAAGGTCAAAAGCGAAAACGGCAACCCCTACCCCTGCTTTTCACCTCTTTACCCTTTGCCCTTCTGACCCTATGTGTCTTTTCGGAGGTTTCGCGTGAGCATCCTTGTCAATAAGAACACTCGAGTTCTCGTGCAGGGCATCACCGGGCGCGAGGGCGCTTTCCACACCGAGCAGATGATCAAGGCCGGCACCCAGGTCGTCGCCGGCATGACCCCCGGCAAGGGCGGCCAGACCGCGCAGGGCATCCCGGTCTACGACACCGTCAAAGAAGCGGCCAACCACCACCACATCGACGCCTCGATCATCTTCGTGCCCGCGCCCGGCGCGGCCGACGCGGCGCTCGAGGCCGCCCACGCCGGCATCCCGCTGGTGGTGCTCATCACCGAGGGCATCCCCACCATGGACATGGTCAAGGCGGTGGCCGAGATCAAGGCCATGGGCAACGTGCGCCTCATCGGCGGCAACTGCCCCGGCCTCATCACCCCCGGCGAGTGCAAGCTGGGCATCATGCCCGCCAACGTCTTCAAGCGCGGCCGGGTGGGCCTCATCAGCCGCTCGGGCACCGTGACCTACGAGACCGCCAAGGCCCTCTCCGACGCGGGCTACGGCATCTCGACCTGCATCGGCATCGGCGGCGACCCCATCATCGGCACCACCTTCAAGGACCTGCTGCCGATGTTCAACGACGACCCCGAGACCGAGGCCGTGGTGGTGTGCGGCGAGATCGGCGGCTCCGACGAGGAGGACGCGGCCGAGTACATCAAGGCCCACATGAAGAAGCCGGTGGTGGGCTTCATCGGCGGGCGCAGCGCGCCCAAGGGCAAGAAGATGGGCCACGCCGGGGCCATCATCATGGGCAACGTGGGCACGCCCGAGTCCAAGCTGGCCGCCTTCGCGGCGGCGGGCGTCCCGGTGGCCGACACCATCGACGAGATCGTCGAGCTGGTGCGGGCCAAGCTGGGCTGATCCGAGCACTTCAAAACCAAGGGGCAGCTCCGCGGAGCTGCCCCTTGGCTCATTGGGTCCTGCTCGCCACCCGAACGGGCAGGTCAATGACCAACGACCGCTGCGAGAAGGTGTTGCGCACCTCGAGCCGCGCGCGGTAAGCCCCCGGCGGGGTGCCGGGCGGGATGTCGAGCACGAACACGGGGCGTACCGTGCTGCGGAAGCGGGTCTGGGTGAAGCGGTAGGTGCCCTCGGGCTCCTCCTCGAACCAGACCTCGCGGCCGAGGGGCTCGAGGGTGCCCAGCGGCGTCTGGAGCCCGGCCCTCCACCCCGGCGGCGCGCTCAGGGTGCTGGCCTCGAAAAAGGGCAGCGAGAAGACGCGCTCCCGCGTCGGGCCCGGCGAGGGCAGCGAGGCGTAATTCCCCTGCTCCAGCTTCTCCCGGAAGACCTCGGCCGGGGCCCGCCAGACCGTCTGGCCGTCGTAGACCTGGCTCACCCGCTGCGTCACCAGCCGCCAGGTCCGCTCCTCGGGCGTGGGGTTGGCCGGGTCGCGGGGACGTTTGCGGAATTCGACCAGCAGCACCCGCCACTCGGCCGGGTCGTAGGTCTGGGAGAGGTACCAGGTCTTGCCGGGCTCGAGCACGGGGACAGGGCTAGCCGCCAGGTCCAGCGGGGCGTAGACGGAATTGCCGTAAGTGCTGGGGATGCACCCGCTCAAGGCCAGGAGCGCCCCTGCCGACGCAGCCGGAATGAGCCACCGCCTCTTGGGAATTTTCATTGTCACCATCGCCTTTCAGCCCCGTGATACTACGGCTGGCCCTGAGTTGGCTGAGATGGTCATTTTTGGCAGAGCCCCCCGTTCGGCTGCGCTACCCTGGGCCAACAAAGGAGGCGATGAATGGTCTGGACGGTCCTGGCGGTCCTGGCGTTCGTGGCGGTGGCGGCGATGATGGTGCGGCGCTCGATGGGGCACATGCAGGCCATCCACCGCGAAGCCCTCAACCCCTACCACACCGCGGTGGTCGTGGTCACGGACGACGAGCCCAAGCGCTGAGGGTAGAAGTCGTCGCCGGTCAACCTCTCAGGCGACTGGCGCGTGCACTCATACCGGATAGGCGGGCCCGCGGGCCCGCCTTCTTCTAGGCGAAGCGCGTGCGCAGCAGGGCGGCCGCGTCGGCGAGCTCGAGCAGCCCCTCCAGCCGCACCCCCACCTCGACGCCCTGCTGGGCCAGGTAGGGCAGCACCTGTTCGGTGCTGAGGTTGCCCACCAGGTCGTCCCCGGCGAAGGGACAACCCCCGATGCCGCCCAGGGCGCCCTCGAGCCAGCGCACCCCGCTGGCGAGCACGGCATCGACCTTCTCGAGCGTACCCTCGGGCCTGGAGTGCAGGTGCGCCCCGATGCCCTCGGGCCCGAAGGCCCCGACCACCGCCCGCAGGGTCTGGCCGATGACCGCGGCGCTCGCCACGCCGTAGGTGTCGGCCAGGGCGATCTCACGGATGCCCATCTCCCGCAGGCGGCCCACGAACTCCACCGGGAGCTCGGGGCTCCAGGGGTCGCCGTAGGGGTTGCCGAAGCCCATCGAAAGGTGCACGACGAAGTTGAGCCGCCCTGCGGCCAGGTCGCGCAGGCGGGCCACCTGATCCCAAGAGTCGGCGACGGTCTTGCCCACGTTCTTGAGCTGGAAGGTCTCGCTGACCGAGAAGGGATAGCCCACGCTGGTCACGTTGGGGGCGGCCAGGGCCCGCTCCAGGCCCTTCTCGTTGGCAACGATCACCAGGTACTCGTGCCCTCGGGGCGGGGGCAGCTCGGCCAGCACGGCCTCGGCGTCGGCGTGCTGCGGCACCCACTTCGGCGAGACGAAGCTGGTGAGGTCGAGGTGGCGGAAACCCGCCTCGAGCAAGCGGCTCAGGTAGGCGACTTTTTCGGCGGTGGGGATGAACCCCGCGAAACCCTGCCACGAATCCCTAGGACACTCCACCCATTTCATTTTTCACCCTCACGGCAACGCCGGGTTATCGTACCGCGCGATGCCGTCGGGTTGCACCACGTAGAGCTCGCCAGGGCGGGGCAGCCCCCGCGCGAAGAAGTGCCGCAGCATCCGGCGGATGAGCTCGCCGTCGGTCACGTCGGGGTGCAGCACGATGCGCCCGTTCCCCACCGGCAGCTTGATGGGGTCGCTGAAGTCGAGGTCGAGCGTGATGAGCACGCGCCGCTCGCGGTGGAGGTAGGCGTTGAGCGCCTCGTCCGAGCGGCCCGAAAGCCCCACGTCGCGCACCATCAGCACGTCGTGGCCCTCGGTGATCAGCCACCACAGCACCGTGGTGGGGATGTTCTCATCCAGCAAGATCTTCAGGGTCGTCATAGACGTTGAGCTGGATCCACTCGTAATTGCTCATGCGCGCGCCGTAGAGCAGCGCGGCCTGCACGTCCTCGGGGGTGAGGGGCGGGTACTCCTCGAGCACCTCCTGCACCGACAAACCCGCCGCCAGCGCCTCCAGGACGGTGTGCACGGCGATGCGGGTTCCTCTGATTCGGGGCCGACCACGGAGGATTTCGGGGTTGGAGTTGATGCGGGAAAGCAGAGCGTCGTGAGACCGGGCGCTGAGTTTCAAGAAAGCCTCCCCGACTTCCGCCTTACGCAAGCGCAGCCCGGGTCTCCGGTTCAGGCGTGGGAAGGATCGCGCTCTGAGCCGAAGACCCCGTGAGAACTAGCTCCGCTGGCGGGGGTCGTCTGTGTTCAGGATACCTGAAGTTGGGGAGGGAATACGGGAAAAGGTCACTAAGGGTCGAGGGTTGGTAGCCGAACGCCGATAGCCCATAGCCGATAGCCGGGCGCGGGGCGTGCGTCGTACGTCGTACGTCCTACGCCGTACGCCAAACGCCAAACGCCAGACGCGAGACGCAAGACGCCTTGTTCCCCCCTTAGCAAGGGGGGTTAGGGGGGATAAACCCTCCCCGCCAGCGGGGTGGGCAGGGGTGGGGTTACCACGAGCCACGAACCCCTGCTTTTCGCTGAGGGCTGACGGCTTAGGGCCTCACACCTGGAACACCCCCACGCTCATCTGCTCGCGGACGGGGTTTAAGGCGCAGGCCTCGAGGCTGCGGATGAGCCTTTCCCGCGTTTGGTGGGGGAAGATCACTTCGTCCACCCAAAGCCGGGCGGCGGCGTAGCGGGGGTCGAGGGTTTCCTCGTAGCGGCCCTTGATGCGCTCGTAGAGTTCCTTGAGGTCCTGGTCGGTGGGGGTTTTGCCTTCGCGCTCGAGCTTGGAGACCTCGATCTCGAGCAGGGTCTTGGCGGCCTGGGCGCCGCCCATCACCGCGTACTTGGCGCTGGGCCAGGCGTAGAGGAAGCGCGGGGCGTAGGCCTTGCCGGCCATGGCGTAGTTGCCCGCGCCGAAGGAGCCGCCGGTGATGAGGGTGATCTTGGGCACCACCGAGTTGCTCACCGCGTTGACCAGCTTGGCCCCGCGCCGGATGATGCCGTTCTGCTCCGACTCCTTGCCCACCATGAAGCCCGTGACGTCCATCAGGAACAACAGCGGGATGAAGCGCTGGTTGACCTCGAGGATGAAGCGGGCGGCCTTGTCGGCGGCCTCGGCGTAGATCACCCCGCCGACTTCGATCCTTGCGCCCGATCCGCCGGGAGGGGCAGCCTTCTTGATCACGGTGCGCTGGTTGGCGACGATGCCCACCGGGAAGCCGCCCAGCCGGGCGTAGCCGCACACGATGGTCTCGCCGTAGCCGCTCTTGAACTCGTGGAACTCCGAGCCGTCCACCAGCCGGGCGATCACCTCGCGCACGTCGTAGGGGCGGGAGCCGTCGGGCGAGACGAGGCCGTAGAGGTCCTCGGGCTCGTAGGCGGGCTCGAGCGGGGCGATGCGCTCGCGGGCCCAGGGGGCGAGTTCGGGGGTGGAGTACAGCGCGGCCAGGGCACGGACGCGCTCTAAGGCGGCCTCGTCGCTGGGCTCGTAGAAGTCCACGGTGCCCGAGACCTCGGCGTGCATCCGGGCGCCGCCCAGCTCCTCCGAGCTCACCTCCTGCCCGATGGCGGCCTTCACCAGCGCGGGCCCCGCCAGGTAGAGGCCCGAGCCCTCGGTCATGATGAGCGCGTCGGTCATGAGGGGCAAGTAGGCCCCGCCCGCCACGCAGTTGCCCATGATGGCCGAGATCTGCGGGATGCCCAGCCCCGACATGCGGGCGTTGAGGTAGAAGATGCGCCCGAAGTCGTCCTGGTCGGGGAAGACTTCGTCCTGCAAGGGCAGGAACACCCCGGCAGAGTCCACGAGGTAGACGGTGGGGACGTGGTTTTCCAGCGCGATGGTCTGGGCCCGGATCACCTTCTTGGCGGTGATGGGGAAAAAGGCCCCCGCCTTCACGGTGGCGTCGTTGGCGATGATCATCCAGTCGCGCCCGGCGATCTTGCCCAGCCCCGTCACCACCCCGCCGCCCGGGGCCCCGCCCCACTCCTCGTACATGTGCCAGCCGGCGTAGCCCAGGATCTCCTGGAACTCGCTCTCGGGGTCGATCAGGCGCGCGATGCGCTCGCGGGCGGTGAGCCGCCCCCGGGCGTGCTGCCGCTCGACGGCCTTCCTGCCGCCGCCCTGCCGCACGATCTCGAGGCTGCCCCTGAAGTCGGCGATGCGCTCGACCCAGGCGTCCTTGTTCTGCTTGAAGGCCGGGTTGTCCCGGTCCTCGGGCTTGAGTGCGCTGCTCAGCATGAGCAAAGTCTAACGGATTTTTGCAAGCAGGCGGTAATTCCGTCAGGCTTCACGGGCCGGAAGGGGGAAGTGATCAGCCATCAGCCGTCAGCTCGTGGCTCGCGGTTCACCCCTCCCGGCCGGCGGGGAGGGTTTATCCCCCCCGGCCCCCCTTGCTAAGGGGGGGAAAGAGCGTTTGGCGTTTGGCGTCTGGCGTCTTGCGTCTCGCGTACGACGTAGGACGCACGACGTACGACCCGTACCCCCCACCTACAACGAAGCCGCCACCTCGCGAATGAGCTCGGCCACCGCGTAGGCGTCGTAGAGGTCGCTGTAGCCCATCAGCGAGACCCGGAAGATCTTGCCCTTGAGCACGCCCTGCCCGCCGATGATGGTGGCCCCGCGCAGGGCGAAGGCCTCCTTGACCTGGGCGTACTTGACGCCCTCGGGGAGGTAGAAGGCGGTGGTGGCGGGGCTTTTGACCTCGGGGACCGGCTTGAAGCCCGCGCCCTCGCCCGCCTCGTAGAGCAGGGCGTTCTGCTTGGCCTTGAGGCAGAGGTGGTCCTCGAGCTCGGGCAGCACCGCGCCCAGCACCCCGGCCACCGCCGCCACGAGGTTGATGGCGGGCGTCCAGGCCGACTCGCCCTCGCCCTGCACCTTGAGCTCCTTGGCGAGGTCGAGGTAGTAGCCGCGCGGCTTGAGGCGCCCCAGCGCGCGCGGCGAGAGCGCCGCGTAGCCCAGCCCCGGCGGGCACATGGTCCCCTTCTGCGAGCCGGAGGCCGCCGCGTCTATGCCCCACGGCTCGAGCGCCACCGGGCTCACCAGCAGGCTCGTGACCATGTCGGCCACCACCAGCGCGTCGGGGAAGCGGGCCTTGAAGGCCTGGGCCAGGGCCTTGACGTCGTTGAGGGCGCCGGTGGAGCTCTCGGAGTGGGTGAGCAGCGCGCCGTGGAAGGGGCCCTGGAGCCCCTCGACGAGTTCCGGCGGCACGCTCTTGCCGTACTCGAGCCCGCTGCGCAGCACCTCGAGGCCCAGCGCCTCGGCGATCTCGGCCCAGCGCTCGCTGAACTTGCCGTGCACCGGCACCCACACCCGCTCGCCGGGCGCGAAGAGGTTGAGCACCAAGGCCTCCATGGCCGCCGTGCCCGAGCCGGTGAGGACGAGCACCTCGCCCTGGGTGTTCCAGGCCTGCTTCAGGCCCTCGCGGGCGGCCTTGAAGAGGCGGCGGGCCTCGTCGGTGCGGTGGTGCAACTGGGGCCGGGCCAAGGCCTCCACCGCTTTGGGGTGGAGCTCGACCGGGCCGGGGGTCAGCAGGCGGGGGCGGTAGACGGACATGGCATCAAGTGTAGCGGGTGGGGCTAGGGTCGAACGGCCTCCGGCGGGCTCAGAGCTCGGCCAGGTCTACGCGTTCCAGCACGTCCAGGCCGCGCAGGGCCTCGAGCACCGCCTCGCCGGGGCGCTGGTCCACGCCCAGCACGAACAGCGCGTGCCCGCCGGGGTTGTCGCGGCCGAGCTGCATACCGGCGATGTTCACGCCGGAGTCGCCCAGCAGGGTGCCCACCTTGCCCACCACGCCGGGCTGGTCGCGGTTGATGCAGATGAGCATGAAGCCCTCGGGCACCACCTCGACGTGCTGGCTGTCGATGCCCACGATGCGGGGCTTGCCGCCCAGCACCGCGCCGCGGGCCTTGCGGGTCTCGCGGTCGGTCTCGAGGGCCACCTCGATCACCTGGAGGTAGTCCTTGGGCTGCTCGACGTGGCGGGTGCTCAGCGGGATGCCCCGGTCGCGCAGCAGGGGCCGCGCCGAGACCAGGTTGACCGCGCCCTCCTCGAGCACGCTCCCCAAGAGGCCCTTAGCCACCGCGGAGGCGATGGGGTCGGGGTTCTTCTCGAAGTCGCCGTAGAAGGTGACCTCCAGCGCCTGCGGGCGGCCCTGGGTGATCTGCGGCAGCAGCTTGCCCAGCGCCTCGCCCAGCGGCAGCCAGCCCTGGAACATCTGCAAGCCCTCGGGGTCGAAGCCGGTGTTGAGCGCGTAGGCCAGGTTGCCCTGCAGGGTCTCGATCACGCGCTCGAGCACCGCCTCCCCCACCCGGTCCTGCGCCTCGAAGGTGTTGGCGCCCAGGTGCGCGGTGTGGGTCACCTTGGGGTGCTGCACCAGCGGGTGCTCGACGTTGGGGGGCTCGAGCTCGAAGACGTCGAGGCCGGCCGCGAAGAGGTGGCCCTCGCCCAGCACCTCGATGAGGGCCTTCTCGTCGATGATGCCGCCGCGCGCGGCGTTGACCACCACCGCGCCCTTGGGCAGCAAGTAGAGCTCGCGCCGGCCGATCAGGCCGCGGGTCTCCTCGTTGAGCGGGGTGTGCACGGTGAGGAAGTGGCACTGGCGCAGCACGTCGGGCAGGTCGTCGAGGAGTTCGACGCCCAGGGTCTCGGCGCGGGTGCGGGGGATGTAGGGGTCGTAGGCCAGCACGCGCATGTTGAAGGCCCGGGCGAAGCGGGCCACCTGCCCGCCGATGCGCCCCAACCCCACGATGCCGATGGTCTTGCGGTCGAGCTCGAGGCCTAGGTACTTGCGGTCCCACACGCCCTCGCGGATCTTGCGGTCGGAGTCCACGACCCCCCGCGCCGCCGCGAGCAAGAGCGCCCAGGCCAGCTCGGCCGCCGAGCGGGTGTTGGCCTCGGGCACGTTGACCACCAGGATGCCCCGGCGGCTGGCGGCCTCGAGGTCCACGTTGTCCACGCCCACCCCGCCGCGGCCCACCACCTTGAGGTTCTTGCCGGCCTCCAGCAGCGCCGCGTCCACCTGCGTGCGGCTGCGGGTGATGAGCGCGTCGTAGCCCGCGATGACCCTGAGGATCTCCTCGCGGGGCATGTTCGGCTTGTAGTCGAGCCGGATATCCCCGTTCTTCACTTCGCCCAGCCGCATCTCATCGGTAACCAGAACCCGCCACATACCGCCAGAATCTACCACCCCCTTGGTATACCGTACAAGCGCCGGCGGGGCGCTTCGCGGTGCCGTGTGCTAGACTTGCAGCGTCATAAATGAACGGGCAATACGCCTTCCCGCAGGGGGTTACTTGGCTGCGGGCCATCAAGGAGGACAGATGAAAATCGCACTGGTGACCGACTCCACCTCAGACCTACCGCCTGCCCAGGCCCAGACGCTGGGGGTGCAGGTGGTGCCGCTGTACGTCAACTTCAAGGGCAAGGTGCACAAGGACTGGGTGGAGATCCGGCCCGCCGACATCTTCGAGGGCGTGCGCGCCGGGGCCGAGATGCCCAGCAGCAGCCAGCCCTCCCCCCAGGACTTCAAGGAGGCCTACGAGCGGGCCCTACAAAACGCCGACCACGTGCTCTCCATCCACATCTCCTCCAAGCTCTCGGGCACGGCCCAGTCGGCCCAGCTCGCCGCGGCCGAGTTCCCCGGCCGCATCACCGTCTTCGACTCCCTGGCCGCCTCGCAGGGCATCGGGATGATGGTCGAGCGGGCCAAGGAGATGCTCGACCAGGGCGCCGACCTGCGCTCGGTGATGACCGAGCTCGAGCGCATGCGCGCCGACCACAAGGTGCTCTTCTCCCTCGCCACGCTGGAGTACCTCAAGAAGAACGGCCGCATCGGCGGGGCCCAGGCCCTGCTGGGCGGGCTGCTGGGGATCAAGCCCATCCTCACCATCAAGGAGGGCCGCGTCGAGCCCGCCGGGCGGGCCCGCGGCGAGAAGAAAGCCCTGGCCGAGGTGGTCGAGGGCTTCAAGACCTGGGCCCAGGGCCGCAAGCACATCCGCATCTACTACCTCTACAACGGCGACGCCAGCGCGGTGGCCGCCTTCAAGGAGGCCATCAACGGCTCGGGCCTGCCCGTCGAGGAGCGCAGCAGCAGCGAAGTGGGCGCGGTGATCTCCACCCACACCGGGCCCGGCTTGTACGGGTTCTACGCTTATAGCCTCTGAGGGGGAGAGGTCGATAGCTGAGAGCCGAACGCCAGACGCCGACGGACCATCGACTTTTTAACCCGTGGCCCACTTCACGGCAGGAGGTCCTGTAAACTACCCCTACCAACCGCTACGCAGTCCGGTAGGGGCTTTCCGAGGGAGGACGATGCACGGACGACACCCCCAGGATCCGGGCCGGTTTACGACGGCCCCTGCCCATCGAGCCTGCTCTCCGGGCATTGCACATGCCCCGTTCAAAGCCATCCCCCGTAGGGAGTGCGTTCGGGGCGAGCCCTCGGGGTTTTACCCCGGCCGGGCCACGTCGTGCCGGGAACCCCATACCCCGACGGTCAAGGTTCACGGGAACGTCGTTCCCGGGAAGGATTCTGCCAAAAAGGAGGTGAGCGGGTACGGCGCCCCGACGAGCGCCTGGGGCTATCCATCCCCGACCAAACCCCGGCTTGGTCGGGGTCTCCCGCCCCAGACCCCAACCGGATGAAAACCGCCTTCGTCGCGGACTCGACCATCGGCCTGACCCCCGAGCAAGCGGAGGCCCAGGGGGTCTACCTCATCCCGCAGCAGGTGATCGTCGAGGGCAAGGCCTTCCGTGATCACGTCGAGATCCGGCCGGAGCAGGTGGTGCAGGCCCAGCTCGGCGGGAAAAAGGTGAGCACCAGCCAGCCCCTGCCCCAGGACTACGAGGCGCTGTACGAGCGCCTGCTCGGCACCTTCGACCGCATCGTGTCGGTGCACGTCTCCTCCAAGCTCTCGGGCACGGTCTCGACGGCCAGGGCGGTGGCCCAGCGCTTCGGCGAGCGCGTCAAGGTGCTCGACTCGCTCAGCGTCAACGGCGGGCTGCACTTCGTGCTCGAGGAGGCCCGGCGCAAGCTGGCGCAGGGGGTGCCGTGGGAGGGCCTCGAGGCCGCCGTCGCACCCCTGCTCCCCAAGATCCGGGGGTACGTGCTGCCCGCCACCCTCACCTACTTGCACCGGGGCGGGCGCATCGGGGGCTTGCAGCACTTCGTGGGCAGCCTGCTCAAGATCCTGCCCATCCTCGAGGTGTATGGCGGCACCGTGCAGCCGCGCGAGCGGGTGCGCGGCTACCACAAGGGGCTCGAGCGCGTGGCCGAGCTGCTGCACAAGGACTACCCCGGCGGGGCCCGGGTGATCCTGGCGCACTCGGAGAACCCCCAGGCCGTCGAGACCCTGCGCGGGCTCATCCGGCAGGAGGGCGTGGTGGTCGAGGGCGTGCGGGAGTGCGGCGCGGCGGTGGCGGCCCACACCGGCCCCGGCACCTCCGCGATCTTCGCCGGGCCGCGCTAGGCGTAGAGGTCGCCCGCCAGGTACTTCAGCCCGCTGTCGCACGCCACCGTCGCCACGGTGTGGCCCTCGCCCAGCACGGCGGCCAGGCGCAGGGCGCCCACCACGTTCAGCCCGCCCGAGGTCCCGGTGAAGATGCCCTCTTCCCGCGCCAGGCGGCGGGCCATGGCCCGGGCCTCCTGCTCGTCGATCCCCCAGGCCTCGTCGTACAGCGCCCGGTCGAGCAGCGGGGGCACGAACCCGACCCCGACGCCCTCGACGTGGTGGGCCCCGGCCTTCCCCGTGGAGATCACCGCGGAGGAGGCGGGCTCGAGGATCACCACCCTGGCCCGGCTCCCCGCCTCCTTCAGGGCCCTCGAGACCCCCATGGTCATCCCCGCCGTCCCCACCGCCGCGCAGAAGCCGTCGAGCGCCCCGCCGGTCTGCTCGAGCAGCTCGAGGCCGATGCGGACGTAGCCTTTGAGGGAGTCGGCGTTGTTGAACTGGTCGGTGGCGTAGGTGCCGGGCTCCCGCGCCATCTCCCGGGCCTTCTCGATCATCCGGGGGATCAGGTCGGGGGTGATCCTCCCGCCCTGGCTGGGCACCAGCGTCAACTCGGCCCCGAAGGCCTCCATCGTCCGCAGCTTCTCCCGGGCGAAGGCGTCGGAGGAGACCACCCGGAAGGCGTAGCCCTTCACCGCGCAGACGAACGCCAGCGACGACCCCGTGGAGCCCCCGGTGTACTCCACCACGCTCATCCCCGGCCTGAGGTCGCCGCGCTTCTCGGCCTCCTCGACCATGGCGAGCGCCATGCGGTCCTTGTAGGAGCCGGTGGGGTTGTAGTACTCGAGCTTGACCAGCACCCGCGCGCTCCCCCTGGGGACCACCTCGCCGAGCTCGACCACCGGGGTGTTGCCGACCGCCTCGAGCATGCTGCTACGGACATCCGCCATAAGGCCTCCTGGGGGTTGTAAGGTATCCCAGTATATGCGCGCGGTGGTGCAGCGGGTTTCCGAGGCGAAGGTCGTGGTCGAGGGCCAGACCGTGGGCCAGATCGGCGTGGGGTTCTTGGTGCTGCTGGGGGTGCGGCGGGGGGACACGCTCGAGGACGCCGCCTACCTGGCCCGCAAGATCGCCGGGCTGCGGGTCTTCCCCGACGGGCAGGGCAAGATGAACCTGGGCCTGGCCGAGGCGGGGGGCGAGGTGCTGGCGGTGTCGCAGTTCACCCTCTACGCCGACACCCGCAAGGGCAACCGCCCCGGCTTCAGCGAGGCCGCCAGCCCCGACGAGGGCAAGCGGCTGTACGAGCGCTTCTGCGACCTGCTGGCCGAGCAGGGCCTGCACGTCGAGACCGGGGTGTTCCAGGCCGACATGAAGGTGCAGCTGGTCAACGACGGGCCGGTGACCATCCTGCTCGACTCGAGCGAACGCCACCGCCCCGCGCGCGGCTAGCCGCCGGCCGGCCCTTCACGGGGCCTCGAGCGAAGAAGCGGCGCCTTCGCGGATTTGAGCGATTTTTAAGCCCCGGCTGGTAAAGCATAGCGGATGAAGGGGGCAACCTATGGAAAGGCTCAGGCGGTACAGGATACTCGTGATCGACGACGACACCTCCACCCGTGCCTTCGTGGCTCGAGCCCTGACCCTCGCCGGCTACGAGGTCACGGCCGTCCCCGACGCCGACGCGGCCTTCGCCCGCGTGTACAACGCGGCCCCCGACCTGCTGCTGCTCGACTACAAGCTCATCGGCCAGGACGGCCTCACCCTGCTCGAGCGGATGCGCGAGGCGGGGGCCGCCTCCCCCGCGCTGCTCTTCACCGCCACCACCGACGACGCGATCGAGGCGAGGGCGGCCGAGCAGGGCGTGCTGGGCGTGCTCCACAAGCCCGTGGGCCTGGACGACCTGCTGGCCGCCATAGCCATAGCCGTCCGGGGTGAGGTGCTGCCGCCCGGGTTCAGCTCCCCCACCCTCGCACCCCCTTCGGCTCTGCCGTGAAAAGCACGCCACCCCTGGCCTCCTGAGCCGCGCGCCCTTTCTCTGTTCGCGCCTCGTCCCAGCAGCCCACTTGACAACGGGCGAGGGGCCGCCTTAGGCTCTGCTTGGTTCGTTCAGTCAACTTACTAAGTGCCCAGGTCTTCGAGGTCTGCCGTGCCGCCGCACTCGCCTTTGGATCAACAAGCCATCAAACGGCAAAACCGCCGGTTGCTGCTGGAGTCCATCCGGCGGCGGGGGCCCTCGAGCCGGGCCGACCTGGCGCGCGAGCTGGGGCTGACCAAGAGCACCGTCTCGAGCCTGACCCAGGAGCTCATCGGCGAGGGGCTGCTCAGCGAGGGCAGCCCGCAGGCCTCGGCTTCGGGCACCGGGCGGCCGGGCATCCTGCTCGAGCTGCGCCCGCAGGGGGCGCTGGCGCTGGGGGTCGAGCTCGGGGTGAAGAACACCGTGGTGATCGTGCTCGACCTGGGCAGCCAGACCCAGCAGCTTTTGGAGTGGCCCGAAGCCTCCGACACGCCCCTCGCCCAGCGCCTCGAGCGCATCGCCCGGCAGATCCAGCAGCACGTCCCCGGGCGTGAGCACCTGCTGGGGCTGGGCCTCACGGTGCCCGGGGTGGTGCGCGACGACCAGACCCTCGTGTACGCCCCCGGCCCCGGCTGGCGCAACGCCGCGCCCGCCGAGCAGCTCGAGGCCCTGCTGGGCCTGAGGGTGGTCGTGCAGAACGACGCCAACGCCTCGGCGCTGGGCGAGGCCTTCTGGGGCGAGAGCCACAGCCCCCTGGCCTACGTGATGCTGGGCACCGGGCTGGGCATCGGGCTGGTGGTGGACGGGCAGGTCTACCGCGGGCACTTCGGGGCGGCCGGGGAGCTGGGGCACTGGAAGGAGGGCAGCGACCGGCCGTGCAGTTGCGGGCGCTGGGGCTGCCTCGAGACCGAGCTCTCGCTGCGCGCGCTCGAGCAGCACTTCCAGGCCCTGAGCCGGCGCACGGAGGACTTCTGGGGCATCTTGGGGCTCGCGGGGCAGGGCTACGGCCCGGCGCTCGAGTCCCTCGAGGCCCTGGGCGGCCAGCTCGGGCGGCTCGTCGCCAACCTGGCCGTCACCTTCGACCCCGCCGTGGTGGTGCTGGGCGGGGCCGGGGCCGAGGCCTGGCAGTGGCTCGAGGCCCCCACCCGCCGGCGGCTGAGCGAACTGGCTTTCATCCCCGAACACGCCTGCTTGCCCATCCGGCCCAGCGCGTTCGGGCACCTGGCTCCGGCTATGGGCGCTGCCGCCCTCGTGCTGCAGCGCTTCTTAGCTAACGGGGGCGTCCGGGAAGGGAACCCGCCAATCTCCCCCCGCGCCCTAGGCTGAACCGATTGGCGAAGGCACGTTTTGAGGAGGAGCATATGCGCAAGTGGCTACTGGCTTTAGCAGCAACCGCATTGGCGTCGGTATCGCTGGCTCAGGGGAAGCTCGAGATCTTCTCCTGGTGGGCCGGGGACGAGGGGCCTGCCCTGCAGGCCCTGCTCGACCTGTACAAGAAGAAGTACCCCAACGTGGAGGTGGTCAACGCCACCGTGACCGGCGGCTCGGGCGTCAACGCGCGCGCGGTGCTCAAGACCCGCATGCTCGGCGGCGATCCGCCCGACAGCTTCCAGGTGCACGCCGGGCAGGAGCTCATCGGCACCTGGGTGGTCGCGGGGCGCATGGAAGACCTCAGCAGCCTCTACAAGAGCGAGGGCTGGCTTACCAAGTTCCCCAAGGGCCTCATCGACCTGCTCTCCTACAACGGCGGCATCTGGAGCGTGCCGGTGAACATCCACCGCTCCAACGTCATGTGGTACAACCCCGCCAAGCTGCGCGAGTGGGGCGTACAGCCGCCCAAGACCTGGGCCGAGTTCCTCACCACCTGCGCCACGCTGAAGGGCAAGGGCGTGGAGGCCCCGCTGGCGCTGGGCGAGGCCTGGACCCAGCAGCACCTGTGGGAGTCGGTGGCGCTGGGCGTGCTCGGCCCCGACAGCTACGCCAACCTCTGGAACGGCAAGCTCAAGTTCAACGACCCCAAGGCCGTCGCGGTGTGGGACACCTTCGGCAAGGTGCTCGACTGCGCCAACAAGGACGCCTCGGGCCTCTCCTGGCAGCAGGCCACCGACCGCGTGGTGCAGGGCCAGTCGGCCTTCAACATCATGGGCGACTGGGCGGCGGGCTACATGGTGACCACCCTCAAGCTCAAGCCCGGCGAGGGCTTCGGCTGGGCCCCCTCCCCCAGCACCGGCGGCACCTTCATGATGCTCTCCGACTCCTTCGGGCTGCCTAAGGGCGTGAAGAACCGCACCCAGGTGCTCAACTGGCTCAAGCTGCTGGGCTCGAAGGAAGGCCAGGACGCCTTCAACCCGCTCAAGGGCTCCATCGCCGCCCGCACCGACTCCGACCTCTCGAAGTACAACGCCTACCTGCAGTCGGCGGCGCGCGACTGGAAGAGCAACAAGATCGTGGGCTCGCTGGTCCACGGCGCCGTGGCCCCCGAGTCCTTCAGCAGCCAGTTCGGCACCGTGATGGAGATCTACCTCAGCTCCAAGAACGCCAGGGCTGCCGCCAACGCCGCGCAGGCCATCGCCGACCAGGTGCGCCTGGGCCGGTAAACACCGCGCACCCCACCCCCCTCTCCCCAAGAAGGGGAGAGGGGACGGGGGCGGGAGAGGCGAGAAATGAAGAGGTTGCGTAACCTGGACAGCCTGGTGGCCGTGCTCACCCTTTTGCCCTCGGTGATCTTGCTGGCCGTTTTCGTGTACGGCTTTATCGGCCAAACCATCCAGACCTCCCTGACCAACTGGGGCAAGGACCCGGCGCAGGCGCTCGCCATCAACCCGGTGCTCCAGTTCGTGGGTTTTGAGAACTACAAAGAGCTTTTCAGCGGCTTCATCCACGGCCGTTTCCGCCAGGACCTGGTCAACAACATCTTCTTCACGGTCTTCTTCGTGGGGGGTTGCCTGCTGGTGGGCCTGTCGCTGGCGATCATCCTCGACCGTAGCCCCAGGGGCGAGGGCTTTTTCCGCACCATCTTCCTTTTCCCCATGTCGCTTTCCTTCGTGGTGACGGGCACCATCTGGCGCTGGATGCTGCAGCCGGCGGGGGGCGTCAACCAGTTGCCCGCCACCGTGGGCCTGCCGGAAGGGCAGTTCGCCTGGCTCACCAGCCGCCAGCAGGTGCTGCAGTTCGACTGGAACCACCTGCCCCTCTTCACCGCCTGGCTCATCGGCCTGATTTTGCTGTGGATCGGCGTCGCGGCGCTGCGGGGCGGGGAGGCGCGGCGGGGCTGGATCGCGCTGGGGAGCGCGGCCTTGCTCATCGGGTGGGCGGTGTTCATCGGGCCCAGGGTGCAGCTCCTGCCCTTCCCCGAGATCCACGGCTTCAACCTGGCCTTCATCGGCATCATCATCGCGGCGGTGTGGCAGATGTCGGGCTACACCATGGCGCTGTACCTGGCCGGGCTGCGCGGGGTGCCCGAGGAGCTGCGCGAGGCGGCGCGGGTGGACGGGGCCAGCGAGGTGCAGCTCTACCGCCGCATCATCTTCCCCATGCTCGCGCCCATCACCCTCTCGGCCATGATCATCCTGGGCCACATCTCGCTGAAGATCTTCGACCTCATCTGGGCCATGACCGGCGTGGACAACGCCCCCACCGAGGTCCCGGCGCTGCTGATGTACGTCACCACCTTCCGCTCGAACAAGATCGCCGACGGGGCGGCCATCGCCACCATCCTGCTGCTGCTGGTGGCGCTGGTGATCGTGCCCTACCTCTACAGCCAGTTGCGCAAGGAGGTGCGGCGGTGATCTGGCGCGTGGTGCAGTACGGCATCCTGGCCCTGGCGACGCTGTTCTTCCTGCTGCCGGTGTACCTGGTGGTGGTGACCGCGCTCAAGGAGCCGGCGGCGATCACCCTCGAGAGCACCTGGCAACTGCCCCGCCTGTGGCACTGGGAGAGCTTCGCGCAGGCCTGGAACGCCTTCTTGCCCAAGCTGCAGAACAGCTTCGTCCTGACCCTTGTGGGCACGCTGCTCTCGGCGATCCTGGGCTCGGTCAACGGCTACGTGCTCTCCAAGTGGCGCTTCCCCGGGGCCAACGTCATCTTCCCCCTCATGCTCTTCGGCATGTTCATCCCCTACCAGGCCGTGCTGATCCCGCTGTTCGAGTTCATCCGCGAGATCGGGCTGGGCGGCAGCCTGTGGGGCCTGATCCTGGTGCACGTGGTCTACGGCCTGCCCATCACCACCCTGATCTTCCGCAACTACTACGCCGAGATCCCCGACGAGCTCGTCGAGGCCAGCCGCATCGACGGCGCGGGTTTCTGGGGCATCTACCGCAACGTGATCTTCCCGCTGTCGGTCCCCGGCTTCGTGGTGGTGATCATCTGGCAGTTCACCCAGATCTGGAACGAATTCCTCTTCGCCGTGACGCTGGTCAGCAGCCCCGCCAACCAGCCCATCACCGTGGCCCTCGCCCAGCTCGCCGGCGGCGAGGCCGTGAAGTGGAACCTGCCCATGGCCGGAGCCCTGTTAGCCGCCCTCCCCACGCTCCTGGTCTACATCTTCCTGGGGCGCTACTTCATCCGGGGGCTGCTGGCAGGCTCGGTGAAGGGGTAGCGGTCAGCTTGTGGCTCGCGGCGAACCGCCGTCAAGGGTCAAGGGCCAGGACGCCTTGCGTTGTGCGCCTTGCGTCTTGCGTTTTGCGTCTTGCGTTCGGCGTTCGGCGTTCGACGTAGGACGTAGGACGTTCGACGTACGACGCACGACCCGCACTGGGCTACCGGCGTTCGGCTATCGACCCACCTCAAGCCAACGGCCTCCCCAGGCTCGAGAGCACGTACCCGTCGTGCAGCCGCACGATCTGCTCGGCTTCGGGGTGCGGGGCCGCTGAGCCGAGCGTGGTGAGCAGCCGGCACACGTCGTAGCCGCCGATCTTGGCCTCGTAGGCGCGCTCCCACTGGCGCTGCGCCCGCTCCTGGGATGGGCTCTCCCAGGGGTAGCGCACGGGCGGGCGCTTGAGGCCGATGCGCCAGGGCTTGGGGGTGAGGCGGGCGCGGAAGCAGGTCTGGGAGCGGCACAGCAGCTCGTAGCGCCGGTCGGCGCCCAGCTTCCGCATGGCGGCCAGGGCCTCGGGCGAGGCCGGGTCGAAGAGGGCGTGGGTCACGAGGAGGCGCAGGCCCAGCCTGGTGCGGTAGACCCGCACGGCCCATCCGGGGTGCTCGGCGTGCCAGGCGCGCACGCGCTCGAGCGCCCCCTCCTCCGGCGACTGCCGCGCGGGGCGGGGGCGGGAGAACAGGGAGCGCACGAACGCCCAGCAGCCCGCCCGGCCCAAGGAGGCGGCCTGGGCGAAGTCGAGGTCGATGAACATGACCCGGGCGGTGTTGAGCACCAAGCAGCCCGCGGCGTTGCGGGTGATGACCGCGACGCGCTCCCCCCGGGCGTCGGTGAGTTCCTCGAGGATCTCCTCCCGCAGGGGCGCTCCGCCCTTGGGGTACTGGCCCAGCCGCTCCCCGCGCTCCTTGCGGGCGACGCGCTCGGCGAGGGCCCGCTCGGCGAGGAGGCGGGCGTGTTCGGGGCTCTCGTCCGAGCCCTGCCACGCCACGAAGCGGTAGCGCTGGCCGCCGACGCTCACGCCGCGCTCGGCCTTGGCCCAGTAACGGGGGATGTTCACGGCACCCCCTACGGCCGCGCCCCCGGCCAGGGCCCCACGGGGCGGTCGGGGAGTTCTTTGGGCGCGGTCTCCTGGCGGTAGAGCTTGAAGCCCCGCGCCTGGTAGTTCGCCAGGGCCTGCGGGCCGTCGAGCGTGCAGGTGTTGACCGTCACCCGCTCGGCGCCCATGGCCCAGGCCCGCTCGAGGCAGCGCGTGAGCAGCACCCCGCCGATGCCCATGCCGATGAAGCGGGGGATCAGGCCGAAGTAGGCGACGTTGACGGCCTCGCCCTGGCGCTCGAGCTCGCAGTAGCCGGCGGGGGTGCCCTCGAGGTAGGCCACCCAGGTCTCGAGCTCGGGCCGCTCCACCCACTGCCGCCACTGCTCGTAGGTCCAGCCCAGGCGGTCGATCCAGTACCAGTCCCCGCCCACGGCGGTGTAGAAGAAGCGGTTAAGTTCGGGCAGGGGGATCTTGGCCTGGCGGATCTCGAGCCCCTCGAGCGCGGCGCTCGAGGGCCGCAATTCGGCGGGCGAGAGCATCCGGAGGTAGTAGGTGGTCACGTCCACGACCATAGGCACGGTTATACCGGAAAAGCGCGCGCCGGTGGGCGCGGCTTGGCAAAGTTGTACAAACTTTCGTATGCTTTCGCTATGCCCTCTCTGGAAGCCACGCTGCGCCACCGGGAGATCCTGGACATCCTGCGCAGGGACGGCCAGGTGCGCGTGAGCGACCTCGCCTCGCACTTCAACGTCTCCTCCGTCACCATCCGCACCGACCTCGAGCACCTCGAGGGCAGCGGCCTGCTGCGGCGGACGCGGGGCGGCGCGGTGCCCTCGGAGAGCAAGCGCTTCGAGCTGCCGCTCGAGGCCAGCCGCCAGGTGCACGCCCGCGAGAAGGAGCGCATCGGCCAGTACGCCGCCGGGCTCATCCAAGACGGCGAGACCGTCATCCTCGACGTCGGCAGCACCACCACCGAGCTCGCCAAGGCCCTGCCGCAGGGGCTGCGCAACGTGGTGGTGGTGACCAGCGCGCTCAACATCGCGCTCATGCTCGAGTCGCACCCCGGCGTCACGGTGATCGTCACCGGGGGGACGCTGCGGCCCCAGCAGCACTCCCTCGTCAACCCCTACGGCACGCTGCTGCTGCAGGAGGTCAACGCCGACAAGGCCTTCATCGGCTGCAACGGGGTCCACCCCGAGCGCGGCCTCACCAACACCAACCTGCAGGAGGCCGAGATCAAGCGGGCCATGATGCGCTCGGCGCGCGAGTCCATCCTCCTCGCCGACCACTCCAAGGTGATGCAGGTCGCCGCGGCCCGGATCGGCCCCTTGCAGGCGGCGCGGCTGCTGGTGACCAGCCGCAAGGCCCGGGGCGAGGACCTCGAGCAGCTCCGCGCGGCGGGGCTCGAGGTGGTCGCCGTTTAACGGGCTCCAGGCCGAGACGGTAGGCCTCGCCCCGGCTCGAGGGGGCGCGGGAGCGCCGTTTCACGCACCCGTCGCGGCATGACTTAGTACGTCTCGAAAACTTTCGAAGGTGTTGACAAGCTAACGCAAGCTGGGTAGACTCCGCCTGAACCCCAAGCCGCCCATGAACCGACGCGTTTCGCTGACTGGGTCGGGCTTGTGCATGGTTCAACCGGGGTGCCCGCGAGGGGCATTTGTTCGGATTCTGGGAGGAGAGTCTTATGGTCAAACGGCTGATGACCCTAGGGATGGTTGCCGCGAGCCTGGGCATGGCTCAGGGCAACGTCAGTGGCGAGATTACGGTGTGGTCGTGGGACATCGCGGCCAAGGCGCTCCAGGCCACGGTGCCCAGCTTCAACAAGCAGTACCCCAACGTCAAGGTCAACATCGTTGACCTGGGCAACCAGCAGGTCTACGACAAGGGCCTCTCGGGCTGCGCCGCCGGCGGGACCGACCTGCCCGACGTGTACTCGGTGGAGAACAACGAGGCCGAGGTGTTCTGGGCGCGCTTCCCCAATTGCTTCACCGACCTCAACACCCTCGCCCCCAGCGCCAACGCCTTCAAGGGCAACTTCCCGGCCTTCAAGTGGACCGAGCTCCAGGTGGGCAACAAGACCTACGCCATGCCCTGGGACTCCGGCCCCGTGATGATGTTCTACCGCCGCGACCTCTACCAGAAAGCCGGCGTCAACCCCGCCTCCATCGAGACCTGGGACGACTACATCGCCGCGGGCAAGAAGATCGTCGCCGCGACGGGCGCCAGGGTGGGCGTCATCGCCAACGGCACCGACGACGAGTGGTTCCGCATGCTCGCCAACCAGAACGGCTGCTTCTACTTCTCCAACGACGCCAAGAGCGTGACCGTCAACAAGCCCGGCTGCGTGACCGCGCTCGAGACCGTCAAGAAGCTCATCGACGCGGGCGTGGTGATGCAGGGCGGCTGGAACGAGCAGATCCAGGCCTTCAAGGCCGGCAAGGTGGCTACCAGCATGTTCGGCGGCTGGTACGAGGGCACCATCCGCTCCAACGCGCCCGAGCTCGAGGGCAAGTGGGGCGTCTTCCGCATGCCCGCCGCCAAGAAGGGCGGGGTGCGCGCGGCCAACCTGGGCGGCTCGGCCCTGGCCCTGCCCGCCTCCTCCAAGAACAAGGCCGCCGCCTGGGCCTTCATCCGCCACGCGCTCGCCACCACCGAGGGCCAGGTGACCATGCTCAAGGAGTACGGCCTCGTGCCCTCCTACCTGCCCGCCCTCAAGGACCCCTACGTCAACGCCGCGAGCAAGTACTGGGGCGGCCAGACCGTCTGGAAGACCATCCTCGACACGCTGGGCGACGTGCCCCAGGCCCGCGGCACCCAGTACTTCCAGGAAGCCCGCCAGATCGTGGTCAAGGCCCAGGCCGACTACGTGGCCGGCCGGGTCAAGAGCGCCAAGGAAGCCCTGGACAACGCCGCCAAGCAGATCTCGTCCGCGACCGGGTTGCCCGTCGCCAAGTAGGCCTCGAGCTCGAGGGGTGGGGAGTCATCCCCACCCCTTTCCCTAAAAGACCCGACCCCTTCTCACGTGGAGGAGCTGTGCGGAGGAACCTGACCCCCTACACCTTTCTGCTCCCCTACCTGCTCATCTTCGGCGTGTTCTGGGCGTGGCCCATCCTCTATTCGATCTACCTGTCCTTTCTCGACACGCGCTCCTTCCCCTGGGCGTGGAACCCCGGGGTCAACTGGGGGCGCATTTTTCAAGACGCCACCTTTCAAGACGCCCTCCGCAACACCTTTCTGATCCTGCTCATCCAGGTGCCGCTGATGCTGGCCCTCGCCACCGCGCTGGCCGTGGCCCTTAACTCGCAACTGCTCAGGTTCAGGCCGCTCTTCCGCTTCGCCTTCTTCGCCCCGGTGGTGGTGGGCGCGGTGGCCTACTCCGCCGTGTTCCGCCTGATCTTCAACACCGACTTCGGCGCGGTCAACTCGGGCCTGAAGGCGCTGGGGCTGGGCCCGGTGGACTGGCTGTACGCGCCGGGCCCGGCCATGACCGTCATCATCCTGGTGGTCACCTGGCGCTGGACGGGCTACAACGCCATCATCATCCTGGCGGGCCTGCAGAGCATCCCCAAGGACATCTACGAGGCCGCCGCCATCGACGGGGCGACCCCCTGGCAGCAGTTCCTGCGGATCACGCTGCCGGGCATCCGGCCGGTGCTGCTGTTCTGCTTCGTGCTCTCGATCATCGGCACGCTGCAGCTCTTCACCGAGCCCTTCCTCATCACCAACTCCGGCCCCGGCACCGCCACCATGACGCTGGGCACCTACCTCTACCAGCAGGGCTTCCGCAGCTTCAACTTCGGCTACGCCTCCGCCATCGCCTACACGGTGGCGCTGCTGGCGGCGGTGTTCTCGCTGATGCAACTGCGCTTCTTCGGGAGGGACTGAATGCGCCGCCAGCAGCTCATCCGCTCGGTCTGGCTGCACGTGTTTTTGGTGCCCCTGGCCCTGCTGTGGCTCGCCCCGCTGTGGCTGATGTTCGTCTTCTCGACGCTGCCCGAGCGGGACATCTTCAGCACCCCAACCCCCCTCCTGCCGGGCGGCGACTTCTTCACCAACCTGCAAAACCTCAACGCCGACACCAACTTCTCGCGCACGCTGCTCAACAGCATCGCCGTCTCGCTCATCTACACGGTGCTCTCGGTGCTGCTGACCAGCCTGGCGGGCTACGCCTTCGCCCGCTTCCGCTTCTGGGGCAGCACCGCGCTGTTCACCGTCGTCATCGCCACCCTCACCATCCCCTACTTCGTGGTGGTGATCCCGCAGTACATCCTCATCGCGCGGGAGTTCAAGATCACCAACACCTACTGGGCGGTGGTGCTGCCCGCCCTAGCCAACAGCCTGGGGGTGTTCTACATGCGCCAGAGCTTCCTCAGCCTGCCCGGCAGCCTGCTCGAGGCCGCCCGCATCGACGGGGCCGGGGAGTGGCGCATCTTCTTCCAGATCGCCCTGCCGCTGGTGCGCCCGGCCATGGCCGCGCTCTCCCTCATCCTCTTCCTCACCGCCTGGAACGACTACCTCTGGCCCTTACTGGTGCTCTCCCCCGACAACAAGGCCGCCCTCACCGCCCCGGTGGCGCTGGGCTCGCTGATCGGGCTCACGCGGGTGAGCTGGGGCGGGATCATGGTGGGCGCGGTGCTGATGACGGTGCCCTTCCTCGTCCTCTTCATCTTCCTGCAGCGGCAGTTCATCGCGGGGATCGCGGCGGGGGGGGTGAAGGACTGACATGGGGTCGCCCGGCGCGAAAAATGCCGGTAGCCGATGGCCGATGGCGGCCCAGCGCCCAACACCCCTGAGTTCCCGCTTTCGCCCGGATTTCAGCCCTTATGAACTTCGTCGAGACCTACCTGTGAGGACCGGATGCTAGGCGTGTGCTACTACCCCGAACACTGGCCCCGCGAGCGCTGGGCCGAGGACGCCCGGAGGATGCGCGAGCTGGGCCTGACCTACGTGCGCGTCGGCGAGTTTAGCTGGAGCCGCGTCGAGCCCCGTGAGGGGCACCTCGAGTTCGAGTGGCTCGACACGGCCATCGAGACCCTGGGCCGCGAGGGGCTCAAGGTGGTGCTGGGCACCCCCACCCCCACCCCGCCCAAGTGGCTCGTTGACAAGCACCCCGACGTCCTGGCCTACGACGTCCAGGGCCGGGTGCGCAGGTTCGGCTCGAGGCGGCACTACAGCTTCTCCAGCCGCAGCTACCTCGAGCACTCCCGCCGCATCGTCAGCCTCTTCGCCCGGCGCTACGGGAACAACCCCCACGTGGCGGGCTGGCAGGTTGACAACGAGTACGGCTGCCACGACACCACCCGCAGCTACGGCCCCGAGGACCTGCGGGCGTTTAGGGAGTGGCTGAGGGCCCGCTACGGCGACGTCGGCGCGCTCAACGCGGCCTGGGGCAACGTCTTCTGGAGCATGGAGTACCAGAGCTTCGAGGAGGTCGAGCTGCCCAACCTCACCGTCACCGAGGCCAACCCCTCGCACTGGCTCGACTTCTACCGCTTCTCCTCCGAGCAGGTCGCGGCCTACAACCGCGCGCAGGTCGAGATCCTGCGCGCGCACTCGCCGGGGCGCTTCATCGCCCACAACTTCATGGGCTACACCCCCGACTTCGACCACTTCAAGCTGGCCGAAGACCTCGACGTGGCAAGCTGGGACAGCTACCCGCTGGGCTTCACCGACATGGACGTGCTGCCGGTGAGCCAGCAGGACAAGCTGCGCTACGCCCGCACCGGCCACCCCGACATGGCCGCCTTCCACCACGACCTCTACCGCGGGGTTAAGCCCCGCTGGTGGGTGATGGAGCAGCAGCCGGGGCCGGTCAACTGGGCCGCCCACAACCCCTCGCCCGCGCCCGGGATGGTGCGGCTTTGGACCTGGGAGGCCTTCGCCCACGGGGCCGAGGTGGTGAGCTACTTCCGCTGGCGGCAGTTCCCCCAGGCCCAGGAGCAGTTCCACGCCGGGCTCAACCGCCCCGACTTCCGGCCCGACGTGGGCTACTTCGAGGCCGAGCAGGTCGCGCGGGAGCTGGGGGCGCTCGAGCTGCCCCCCACCCACCCGGCCCCCGTGGCCCTGGTCTTCGACTACGAGGCCGACTGGCTCTACCGCGCCCAGCCCCAGGGCCAGGAGTTCAGCTACCGTGACCTGGCCTGGACCTTCTACCAGGCGCTGCGCTCGCTCGGCCTGGACGTGGACTTCGTGAGGCCGGGGGGGAGCCTACAGGGCTACCGCCTGGTGGTGGTGCCCAGCACCCCCATCGTGCGGGAGGAGACGCTGGAGGCCCTGCGCTCCGCCCAGGCCGCCGTGGTGCTCGGGCCGCGCACGGGCTCCAAGACCGAATCCCTGGGCATCCCCCCCGAGCTGCCCCCGGGGCCGCTGCAGGCGCTGCTGCCCGTCAAGGTGGTGCGGGTCGAGTCGCTGCGGCCGGGCGTGGACTTCGAGGTCGAGTGGGAGGGGGGGCGCTACCGCTCGTCCGTCTGGCGCGAGTGGGTCGAAACGGCGCTCGAGCCGATAGGCAATTTTGCTGATGGCAAGGGCGCGATTTTCCAGAACAATAACCTCCGCTACCTGGCCTTCTGGCCCACCCGGGAGTTCCTCGCCGCCTACCTGGGGCGCCTGGCCGGCAGCCTGGGCCTCCGCGCTCACCCCTTGCCCGAGGGCCTGCGCCTGCGGCGGCGCGGCGACCTCACCTTCGCCTTCAACTACGCGCCCCACCCCCAGGCTGTCCCCGCTCCCGAAGGCGCCGAGTTCGTCCTGGGCGGGCCTACCGTAGATGCCTACGGGGTCAGTGCGTGGAGGCGCACGTGAACGAACTGTGGATCAAGCTGGGACTCCAGGGCAAGCGGGCCCTGATCGTACACCACGACGACCTGGGCCTGAGCCACGCCCAGAACCGGGCCTACCGCGAGCTGGGCTTCCCCACCGGCTCGGTGATGATGATGGGCTGCTGCGTGGGCGAGGTCTCGGGCCCCGACCTGGGGGTGCACCTGACGCTCACCAGCGGCCAGGACTCCATGCAGCTGCACCCCCTGAGCCCGGGCTCGAGCCTGCGCAACCCCCAGGGCCTGTTCTGGCGCACCCTCGAGGACGCCTGGCCGCGCCTGGCGGCGGCCGAGGTCGAGGCCGAGCTGCGCGCGCAGATCGAGGCGGCGCTGCGGGCCTTCGACGTGACCCACCTCGACTCGCACATGGGCGCGCTGCTGCGCCCCGACCTGGCCGAGATCTACGTGCGGCTGGCCGGGGAGTACCGGCTGCCCGCGCTCATCCCCGGCAACCTCGACGACGTCCGCCTGCCCCCCGACTTCCTCGCCGCCCTGCAGGCCCTGCGCGAGCGCTCGGCCCTGCCGCAGGTGACGGTGGTGGACGGCTACGGCGTTCCCCCCCAGCAGCGGCGGGAGTGGTACTTGCAGGCGCTGTCGGGCCTGGGGCCGGGGGTCTACCAGCTCATCCACCACGCCGCCTGCGCCGACGCCGAGGGGCAGTCCCTGGGCGACTGGCAGGGCCGCAAGGCCGACCTCGAGGCCCTCAAGGACCCCGAGGTGCGGCGGGTGATCGGCGAGTTCGAGCTCCTGACCTGGAGGGAGGTGCGGGAGGTATGGAGAGGAGCGGTATGAGCACTCGAGGCACGCCCCTGACCTACGGCATCGGGATGCTGGGCCTGACCTTCCCCGGACAGGCCTTCGGGCTGTACCTGTGGTACTTCTACACCGACTTCCTGGGGCTCGCGGCCGCGCTGCTGGCGCTGGCCCGCGCCGTCTACTCGGTCTGGGACGCCTTCAACGACCCCTTCTTCGCCTACTGGTCCGACCGCACCAAAAGCCGCCTGGGCCGGCGCCGCCCCTGGCTGATGGCGGGGTTGCCGCTGTACATGCTGATGCTGGTGGTGGTCTTCTCCCCGCCCGAGGCGGTCCGCGAGAGCGGGCTGCTGTTTTACTACTTCCTCGTCGGCATCCTGCTCTTCGAGACGGCGGCGGCCATGACCTGGACCAACTACTCCGCCCTCTTCCCCGAGCTCTTCCGCAGCCCCGACGCCCGGGCCCGCGCCAGCGCGGTCAAGCAGGCGTTTCAGGTGGTGGGGCTGCTGCTGGCGGTGGTGCTGGTGCCTTTGCTCAAGGACCAGTTGGGCTTCACCGGCATGGCGGTGGTCTGCGCGGCGGTGGGGGTCTTGCTGGTGAGCTTCACCATCGCCAGCACCCGCGAGGACCCCCAGGCCCAGGCCCCCGAGCCCTTAGGGCTGGTCGAGGCCTTCCGCATCACCCTCAGCAACCGCCCCTTCTGGGTCTTCGCCGCCGCCGGGAGCCTGATCAGCCTGGTGCTGGGCCTGCTGCAGGCCGGGATCCCCTTCTACGTCAAGTACGCCCTGGGCCTGCCCGACAGCCAGGCCTCGCTGCTGCTGGGGCCGGTGTTCATCCTCTCGCTGCCGCTGGTGGCGGTGTGGGCGCGGGTGGCGCTGTGGCGCGGCATCAAGCCCGCGTGGATCCTGGCGATCACGCTGTTCGCCTCGGCCAGCCTGCTCTTCGCCCTGCCCCTCAACCTCTACGGCGCCATCGCCATCGGCTGCCTCCTCGCCGTCGGCTACAGCGGGGTGAGCGTGCTGGGCGAGATCGTGCTGGCCGAGATCATCGACCGCGACGCCGACGCCACCCAGCGGCGCCGCGAGGCCATCTACTACAGCGTCTACGGCTTCATCACCCGCATCTCGGGCGTGCTGCTGGGGCTGTGCTTCGCCCTGCTGGGCCCGCTGTTCGGCTACTACAGCGGCGCCAACCCCGGCACCCAGGCGGGCGAGGCCTTCCGCTTCTTCATGGGCGTGATCCCCTTCGTGGCCCTGACGCTGGCCGCGCTGGTGGCGCGCCAGTTCCCCTGGGAGGTGAAAGGTGCGACTGATCTTCGCCGGACTTGAACTCGAGATCCAGGCCGAGTCCAGCCAGGCGGCCGGGACGGGCTACCTGCTGCACGGGGGCACCGTGCAGCTCAACCAGCCCGAGGCCCCCGCCCGCTTCTACCGCCACGGCTGGCAGAGCTGGAGCCTGGCGACGTGGCTCGAGCTCGAGCCCCCGCCCGTCCCCATGCAG
>NZ_QXDL01000109.1:0-13726 GCF_003574345.1 Calidithermus terrae | reverse complement strand
ACCCCCGACCCTTGACTTACACTAGTCCCCATGCGCCTGGTGCTCGTCCCCACCCCCATCGGCAACCTCGAGGACATCACCCTGCGGGCCTTGCGGGTGCTCAAGGAGGCCGAGGTGGTGGCCTGCGAGGACACCCGGCGCACCGGCATCCTGCTCAGGCACTTCGGCATCGCCAAACCCACCGTGCGGCTCGACCAGCACACCGTGGGGCGGGCTAAGGAGTTGCTGGAGGGCTACGGCTACGTGGCCTACGCCACCGACGCGGGCACGCCCGGCATCTCCGACCCCGGGGCCGAGCTGGTGAGCCTGGGGCTGAAGGAGGGGTGGGAGCTCGAGGTGCTGCCCGGCCCCACCGCGCTGGTCCCGGCCCTGGTGGCCTCGGGGCTGCCCACCGCCCGCTTCGCCTTCGAGGGCTTCTTGCCGCACAAGCGCTCGGAGCGCCGCGAGCGCCTGCAGGGCATCGCCGTGGGCCGCACCGTGGTGCTCTACGAGGCCCCCCACCGCCTGCGGGACACCCTCGAGGACCTGCTCGAGTTCTACGGCCCGGCGCACCCCGTGGCCGTGGCCCGCGAGCTCTCCAAGCTGCACGAGGAGGTGTTCCGCGGCAGCCTGGGCGAGGCGCTGGAGCACTTTGGCGAGCCGCGCGGGGAGTTCGTGCTCGTGCTGGGGCCCAAGGAGGCCGCCACCCCCCAGGGGCCGAGCGCGGCGCAACTGCTCGAGCGCCTGCGCGCCCAGGGCCTGCGCGGCAAGGCGCTGGTGAGGGCGCTGGTCGAGGCTGGCATTCCGCGCAACCAGGCTTATACTTTGGCTCATGACGATCCGGCCTGAGGGCCGGGCGTCTTCTGGAAGCGTTTCCCGCGGGAAGGGCTTCCCGGCGACGCGTGAACGCTGAACCTGGCGTGGGAGTGGTGAGGTCGAATGATGAAGCGAATCGGTGTGTTTACCAGCGGCGGCGACGCCCCTGGCATGAACGCGGCCATCCGCGCGGTGGTGCGGACGGGCACGGCGCAGGGCCTGGAGGTCGTGGGCATCCGCCGCGGTTACCAGGGCATGATCGACGGCGATTTCATCGAGCTGGGCCCGCGCGACGTAGCCAACACCCTCCAGCGCGGCGGCACCGTGCTGCTCACCGCCCGCAGCAAGGAGTTCATGACCCCTGAGGGCCGGGCCAAGGCCGCGCAGAACCTGCGGGACGCGGGGATCGGCGGCGTGGTCTGCATCGGCGGCGACGGCAGCTACCGGGGGGCTTTGAAGCTCGTCGAGGAGCACCACATCCCCATCGTCGGCGCCCCCGGCACCATCGACAACGACCTCTACGGCACCGACTACACCATCGGCTTCGACACCGCCGTCAACACCGCGCTCGACGCCATCGACCGCATCCGCGACACCGCCGCCAGCCACGAGCGGGTGTTCTTCATCGAGGTGATGGGGCGGCACGCCGGCTTCATCGCGCTCGAGGTCGGCATCGCCGGCGGCGCCGAGGTGATCGTGCTCCCCGAAGACCCCACCAGCGCCCACGCGTGCGCCCAGGTGATCGAGGCCTCCGCCAGCAAGGGCAAGAAGTCGTCCATCGTGGTGGTGGCCGAGGGCGGCTACGAGGGCGGGGCCGAAGCCCTGGCCCGCGACGTGAAGCTCTGCTCGGGCATCGAGGGCCGCGTCACCGTGCTCGGCCACATCCAGCGCGGCGGCAGCCCCACCGCCATCGACCGCGTCCTCGCCAGCCGCCTGGGCGCCGCCTGCGTAGACGCCCTCCTCGCCGGGGCCAGCGGCGTCGCCATCGGCGAGGTCAACGACGAGATCCGGCTCACCCCCTTCAAGGAAGCCGTCGAAAAGCGCAAGGACATCAACCGCCGCAAGTACGAACTGGCGAAGACGTTGGCGCTTTAAGCCGTCAGCCGTCAGCTTTCAGCCACCAGCGGGAGGCTCGTGGCCCGTGGTTACCCCTCCCCTTCCCTTCCCGCGCGCGGGGAGGGGTATCCCCCCCTGCCCCCCTTGTTAAGGGGGGTGACAAGACGTCCCGCGTCTGGCGTCTTGCGTCTGGCGTACGACGTAGGACGTACGACGTAGGACGTACGACGTACGCCCCTCACCCAGCGCCCGGCCATCGACCCTCGACGCAAACGCCAAAGAAACACCCCCCGCTTAGCGGGGGGCAGACGTTTTGCGAGGTGTTAGGCCTTGCGAACGTTCTTGGCCTGGGGGCCTTTCCCGTTGCGGCCCGGCTCGATCTCGAACTGGACCACATCGCCCTCGTTAAGGGTACGGAAACCATCGGTCTGAATGGCCGAGTAGTGCACGAATACGTCGGGGCCACCCTCCTGAGCAATGAAGCCGTAACCCTTTTCCGCGTTGAACCACTTGACGGTACCTTTGTTCATGAAACTTCTCCTTACGACCCTGCAAAACCCAACCGGATTTTTGGGGGACACCGCAACAGTAGCACGAGCAGAGACGTAAGTCAAATAGCTTCCTCCAACAATTCGCTCACCCGTTGCAATACCGCGTCGTAGTCGAGCTTGCTGAAGTCGGTGGTCTCGAGCGGGATCAGGGGGCCGGGCAGCGGCATGGGTTGGTCGTCGAGGCTGGGCAGCAGCCGCGGGTTTTGCCTGAGCCAGCTTACCGGGTCTTCCCCGGACACCTCGAGCAGCTCCCGCTCCTTGTAGTGCACCGCGTGGCGTTCTCCGGAGCGAAGGCGGGCCAGCGAACGCTCGATCAACACCTCGAGGGGGGCCCTGAGGTGTAGCTGGACCAACCGGGCCCGGTACTTGCCCTGCAAAGCGATGAACCTAGGGGGAGCCAGCGTGCTGGAAAAGTTGCTCTCGAGCAGGTGCGAGGTCCCGGCCATCAGCAACCGCTCGCAGAGGTAAAACAGCAGCTCGTAGCTGGCCGGGCCCAGGCGCTGGGCGATGTCCCCTTCGGGGCCCAGGCTGTCGTAGAGCACTTCCTTGAGCCCGTCACGGCACAGCAGCGGCAGCTTCAGGTCGGCGGCCAGGCGCCGGGCCAGGGTGGTCTTGCCGCTGCCCCACATGCCGTTGACGACGATGAGGGTGGGGCTCACGAAGGCCATTCCTCGTGCTCGGCCTGGGCCACGGTCTGGTTGTCCTCGCCGTAGACGAAGCGCATGCGCACCTTGCGGCCCTCGAGCACCCTGGGCATCCAGTAGCGCGCGTCGTCCCACATCTCGTCGTAGGGTAGGGCCAGCAGGTCGCACCACACCGGGGCCATCTCCTCACTCTCCTGGGGCTCGCCCTCCCAGTGCTCCAGGCGGAAGACGTGCACGACCTGGCTCCACTCGGGCTTGTGGGGGAACTCGAAGGTCAGGTGGGCCACGTACCAGAGGTTTTGCTCCTTGGCCCGCACGCCCGCTTCCTCCAGCAGCTCGCGGAGGGCGCACTGGGCCAGGGTTTCTCCGGGCGCGAGCTTGCCGCCGTAGCCCTGGATCTTGCCCACCTCCGCCCCGCGCTTCTTGCGCCCCATCCCCAGCCGCCCGTTGGGCCGGTCGAAGAGCAGCACGTCGGAGCAGACGGTCATGCCTCGCTCCGCTTGCGCAGCAGGGCGTGGAACATCTTCATGGCCCCCAGCGCGTTGGGGAAGCCCACGAAGAGCGCCGACTGGATGATGGTCTCGCGGATCTCCCGCTCGCTGGCGCCGTTGAGCAGGGCGCCCTCGAGGTGGGTGGCGAGTTCCTTGGGCGACCCCAGGGCGATGAGGCTGGTGATCGCCAGCAGCTCGCGGGTCTTGAGGTCCAGGCCCTCGCGGGCGAGCACCTCCTCGTAGGCGAAGTCGCGGATGTAGCCGTAGAGGTCGGCGTCTACCTCGCTGAGGCTCTGCTCGATGGCCTCGAATTTCTCTCCCCAGATGGCTCTGCGCACGCTCATGCGCTCCAGCCTAACGCCTCAGGCCTCCAGCCGCTCGAGCACCCCCCACAGCTCGTGCAGGGCCTCGGGGTTGCGGCGGTAGGGGTCGAAGAGCACGGCCTCGACCCCCGCGGCGGCGGCGCCGCCCAGGTCATCGGGGGAGTCCCCGACGTGCAGGGCCTGGTGGGGCTCGACCCCCAGGCCCTCGAGCACCACCCGGAAAATGCGGGGGTCGGGCTTGGCCGCGCCCACCAGCGCGGAGGCGGCCACGAAGTCGAAGTAGGGGGCCAACCCGGTGGCCTCGAGCACCCCCGGCAGCAGCGCGTCCCAGTTGGAGACCACGCCCAGCTTGTAGCCGCGCCCCTTCAGCTCGCCCAGCACCTCCTTCGCCCCCGGCGTCAGCGGCCAAACCTTGGGGTTTTGCCAGTTGTCGCGCAGGAAGCCCACGATCTCCTCGGCGTGCTCGCCCAACCCGATGCCCGAGAGCAGGGTGAGGTGGAAGTCGGCCCACACGGGCAGGGCCGTCTCGACGGTGGTGGCCTGCATGTGGCGCTCGTTGTAGACCCGGTAGGCGGCCATGACCGCCTCCATGAGCCTGGAGGTGTCGGCCTTGCCGGCGATCCCCCGTTCGTGCAGCAGGGGCCACAGCCAGAACTTCGGATGCCCGAGAATGAGGGTATCGCCCACGTCGAAGAGCACGGCACGCTTCATGGTGGAATCCTACTGAACTCAGATTAGGGCTTTCTCAGGAAAGGAGCGCATATGCCGATCTACCCGACCCAGGCCCAGCAGGCCAGCCTCGAGGCGCTTTCCTGGCTCACCGGGGCCTGGCGCGGCCACAAGGGCCTCGACGAGATCGACGAGTACTGGAGCTACCCCGCCCACGGCCTGATGATGGGCATGTTCCGCTGGGTGCGCGAGGAAAAGCCCTGGTTCACCGAGCACGTCACCATCACCCAAGAGCCCGAGGGCTTAATCCTGCGCATCAAGCACTTCAACCCCGGGCTCGTGGGCTGGGAGGAGAAGGAGGAGTCGGTGAAGTTCTGCGCCGTGGAGCTCGAGCCCGCCCGCGCCGTGTTCTACCGCCTCAACCCCGACAAACCCGACCTGTGGATGCTCTACGAACACCTCGAGCCCGGCACCCTCCACTCCTACTTCGCCCAGGAAGGCAAGGAGGTCGCTCCGGAGGACAAGTTCGTATACCGGCGCTTCAGCTTGTAAAGGCTCGTGGCAGTCGAGGACTGAGGCGTCTTACGTCTCGCGTCTCGCGTTTTGCGTTTCGCGTTTGGCGTCTCGCGTTTTGCGTTTTGCGTACGACGTAGGACGTACGACGCACGACGCACGACGTACGACCCGCACCCCGCGCCCGGCTACCGGCATTCAGCGCACCGCCCCCCGGCCCTCGACCCCTTTCGGCGCTACCGGCAACTCCACCCGGAACACCGCACCCCCCTCCGGCCGGTTGCAAGCGCTCACCCGCCCCCCGTGCAGCTCGACCAGGGCGCGCACGATGGACAGGCCCAAGCCGGTTCCGCCGGTCTGGCGGTTGCGGCTCTGCTCGACGCGGTAGAAGCGGTCGAAGATCTTGGGCAGGGCCTCCTCGGGGATGCCGGGGCCGGTGTCGGCCACGCTGAACCAGGCCTTACCGTCCTCCTGACCGGCTGCGACCGTGACCCGGCCCCGGGGCGGGGCGTGGTCGAGGGCGTTGGCGAGGAGGTTGCCGACCACCTGGGCCAGCCGGTCGGGGTCGGCGCTGAGGGCGATGGGCTGGTGCGGGAGGTCGAGCTCGAGCCCCACCCCCCGCGCCTCGGCGCGGGTGCGGAAGCTCTGGGTGGCCGAGGCCAGCACCTCGCGCAGCTCGAGCGGCTGGCGCTCGAGGGTGAGCCGCCCGGCGTCAACGAGCGAGAGGGTGCGCAGGTCCTCGACGAGGCGGGCCAGCAGCCGGGTCTGGTGGTGCAGGCGGGCGACCTCGGCCTCGTCGAGGCGGATCACCCCGTCCTGGATGGCCTCGAGGCGGCCCTGCAGCACGGTGAGGGGGGTGCGCAGCTCGTGGGCGATGTCGGCGATCATGGCCCGGCGCTCCTTCTCCAGGCGCTCGAGCGATTCGGCCATGGCGTTGAAGTTGCGCGCCAGCAGCGAGACCTCGTCGTTGCTGCGGGGGGCGGGGATGCGCACGGCGAGCTCGCCCCGGGCCAGGCGGTTGGCGCCCTGCGAGATGGCCTCGAGGGGGCGGGCGAGGCGGCGGGCGAAGACGAAGGCCATCAGGATGCCCAGCCCCACCGAGGCCAGCGTGGCCCAGGTCAGGCTCTGCTGCAGCCGGGCCAGGAAGCCGGCCTCCCGGCGCGAGACCCCGGGCACCGGGGCCCGCAGGGTGAACTGCTGGGCGATGAGCACGTTGCCGCCCTCGAGGGCCCGCAGCATCACCACCCGCTCGCCCTGGACCACGTCGGGGGCCAGTTGGACGATGACCTGGTCGGCGTTGAGGAGCTGGCGGTTGATCTCCTTGGAGAGGTCGAAGGGCAGCGGCACGGCGTCGGGGTCTTGCAGGACGGCCCGCACGCTGGCGGGGAGGTAGCGGAACTCCTTCTGGCCCTGGTAGGCGGTGAGGCCGAAGGTGATGAGGTTGGTCGCCACGGCCACCGCCGCCATCAGCAGCGCGAGGCGGACCTCCAGGCGGTCCCACAGCTTCATGCCGGCACCCACAGCCGGTAGCCCACCCCCCGCACGGTCTCGAGCAGGCTGGGGGCCCCGGCGGCCTCGAGCTTCTTGCGCAGGTTCTTCATGTGAACGTCCACCACCCGCTCCAGCGCGTCGGAGTCGGGGTGGGCGGCCTCGAGCAGCTCGGCGCGGCTGAAGGCGCGGCCGGGCGAGCGGGCGAGGGCCTCGAGCAGGCGGAACTCGGTGGGGGTGAGCTCGAGGCGCACCCCGCCCACCCGGGCCACCACCTGTTCGGCGTCCACCTCCAGCAGCCCCGCCCGCAGCACCGGCTTGGGGCCTTCGGCCGGGTGGGCCCGGCGCAGCACCGCCTTGACCCGCGCCACCACCTCGCGCGGGCTGAAGGGCTTGGTGATGTAGTCGTCGGCGCCGAGCTCGAGGCCCAGCAGCTTGTCGAGGTCTTCGGTGCGGGCGGTGACCATGATCACGGGGGTGTTGCCGTCCGAGCGCACCCGGCGCAGCACCTCGAGGCCGTCGAGCTCGGGGATCTGGATGTCGAGGAGGATCAGGTCGGGCTTGGCCGCGCGGTAGAGGTTGAGGGCGCTGCGCCCGTCCCCCGCCCGCTCGGTGCGGTAGCCGTCGCGGCGCAGGTAGCCCTCGAGGATCTCGGCGATCTCGGGCTCGTCTTCGACCACCAGCACCAGCGCCATCAGGTTCAGTTTATCCGCAGCACTCGGCATCATGGCCCAGCTTGGCCTGCGGCGGTGAAGGGCGGGGGTGGAAATTGTGAAGGCCGTGTGTAGACGGCGGAAGAGCCCCCGCGGGGGCTCTTCGGGAGGCTCGAGGGCGAACGGCTAGCCGACGTTGACGGTGAGGGGGAAGGTGTACACCTGACCGCTCTCGTTGTCGCGCACCTGCACCTCGAGGGCGTACTGTCCGGCCGGCGTGCCCTCGGGGATGCGGATGCCGTAGGTGTTGACGATGGCGCCGTCCCGGGTGGCCTGGCTGTCGGGCACGAACACCGCCCAGCCGGCAGGGGCGCCCTCGTCGAGCACCCAGAAGCGCTCGAGGCGGGCCGTGGGGTTGGGGGCGTAGCCGTCGTCGTCCACGTAGACGAGGTCGCTGACGTCGCCCTTGCTGAGGCCCCAGCCGGCGGGGTCCTGGGTGAGCTGGACGTAGGTGGTGCTCCCGGCCCTGGCCTGGACGGCCTGTCCTGCCTGAAGCTCGACGGGGCTGGCGGCGTACATCCCCTCAGGGGCGGCGGGCAGGAAGAGGCTTCCGATGACGATAGCGGCTGCTGCGATCAATCCGAACATGGTGTTCCTCCTTTGGCGGGGCAAGGCTCGCTTGCACCTGGGCTAAGTGTGGGGGCCGGGCGTGCAAAAGCGGTGGAGGGAATGTAAAGCTCCTGCGAAGCTTTCCCGATCCGGGCTGAGGTGGCCCTGAGCCCGCTCTGGGCGGGGAAAGCTACGCCCTTCCAGCAGGGCGGTCTTCAAAAGGGCTACACAATCCCCAAGCCTTCACGAAACCTACACAAGGCGTACCCAGCCGCTACACGGCCGCCCTCGAGACTTCAAAAGCACGGAGGTGAAGTGTTGAGCAAACCCCTGCTTTGGCTCCCCCTGCTGGCGCTGGCGACCTCCGCCCAGGCCCTCAGCCTGCCGGAAGCCCTGCGGCAACTCCCCCGCTCGCCCGGCTGGGTCAGCGCCGAGCTGGCCTACGAGTCGGCGCAGCGCCAACTCGAGGCGGCGCGGGCGGGCTTAGGGCTCAAGGCCTCGCTGGGCGGGGATTACTCGCTGGCGGGCTCGAGCACCCCTTCGCCGGACCCCACCCAGCGGCTCAGCCTCTCGGGCAACGCCTCGCTGGGCGGGCTGTTGCCCTGGTCGAGCGCCTACGACGGCCTGAGGAGCGCCGAGCGCGGCCTGGCGCGGGCGGCGCTCGAGCGCCAGGAGGCCCGCAACACCCTCTACGCCGCCGCCCTCGGCCAGTACTTCAGCGCCCGGCAGGCCGCGCTGGGCCACGAGGCGGCCCAGGCCGCCCTGCGGCTGCGGCAGCGCCAGCTCGAGGTCGCCACCGCCCGCCAGCAGGCCGGGCAGGCCACCCTCGAGGACCTCATCGCCGCCCAGCAGAACCTGGCCGACGCGCAGGTGAGCGCGGTCAACGCCGAGGGCAACCTGAGCCTGGCCCGGCTGAGCCTGGCGAACACGCTGGGCCTCGAGGCCAGCGCCCTGGGCGAGCTGAGCACCGCGCCCGAGGCCGCCGAGCTGCCCCCGGGGGGCCTCGAGCAGTTCCTCGCGCAGGCCCTGGCACAGCGCCCCGACGTGCGCAAGGCCCAGCTCCAGGTGGCCGAGGCCCAGGACCGGCTCGCCATCGCCCAGCGCGACCGCTGGTTCCCCGCGGCCTCGCTGAGCCTGGGCTACGGCCTCGGGCAGTCGGGCGGCGGCTCGGTGCAGGCCGGGCTCAACCTGCAGAGCGGCCTGGCGACCCTCAGCGCCTCCTACCCGCTCCTGGGGGGCTCGAGCACGGCCTCGAGCGCCGTCAGCGTGGGGCTGTCGGTGGACCTCGCGGTGCTGGCCCCCGGTGCCGACGCCGCCATCGCCTCGGCCCAGACCGCGCTGGCCGCGGCGCAGAAGGCCCTCGAGACCGCGCGGAAGTCGGCCGAGCTCGACGTGCGGCAGAGGCACCTCGAGTCCCAGAACGCCCGCGCCCGGGTCGAGGTGGCCCGGCTGGCGCTGAGCAACGCCGAGCAGAGCCTCAAGACCGCCCAGGCCCGGCTGGGCGCGGGCACCGCCACCGCCCTCGACGTGCAGCTCGCCCAGCTCAACGTGCAGCAGTCGCAGCTCAGCCTCGAGACCGCCCTGGCCTCGGCCCAGACCGCCGCGCTGCGGCTGCGGGCCGCGCTGGGCGAAGACCTGACCGGAGGAGACCGATGATGCGTGTTCCGAGGGGTCGTGCGCCGTACGTCCTACGCAATACGCCATACGCGATACGCAGCCTCATCCTGTGCGTTTTGGTGCTGTCGGCACCGGCCACAGCCCAGGCCCCCGCCCTCACCCTGCCCCAGGCCCTCGAGCGGGCCCTGGCGCAGAACCCCGAGCTCGCCAACCAGCGGGCCACGCTCGCCAACGCCCGCGCCGACCTCGCCGCCAAGCAGGCCGACCCCAGCACCCTGGTCGTGCCCCTGACCCAGGCCAAGAACAGCGCCGCGCTCGAGGAGGCCCGCACCGCGCAGAAGCAGCTCGAGGTGCTGCAGTCGGTGCTCTCGGCCTACGCCGCGCTCTACGAGGCCCAGGAGAACGTCAAGGTGCTCGAGGCCCAGCTCGCCCTCGACGCCCGCAACCTCGAGGTGGCTAAGGCCAAGCTCGAGGCCAAGAACGGCACCGCGCTCGAGGTCGCCAAGGCCGAGAACACCCTGGCCGCCAGCCGCCAGAGCCTGGCCGACGCCCGCGCGAGCTTGCCCATCTTGGCCGCGCGGCTCGAGACGCTGCTGGGCCAGCCGGCCGGCGGCGCCACCCGCGTGACCCCGCCCCCCGCCTTCCAGGAGGTGCGGCTGGAGCCGGGGGCGCTCGAGCAGGGCCTCGCCCGCCTGCCCAGCCTGCTCCAGGCCGCGCAGGGCGTGGAGCTGGCCGAGCTCAACGTGCGGCTGGCCGACAACGACTACACCCCCGCCGCCACCCTGCGCGACGCGCGGGCCAGCCTGGAGAACGCCCGCCGCAGCCTCGACAACGCCCGCCAGAACGCCCTCACCACCCTGCGCGACGCCTACCGCGCCGTGCAGAACGCGCTCGAGAGGGTGCGCATCGCCCAGAAGGAGCTCGCCAACGACGAGGCCGCGCTCAAGCAGGACCAGGCCCGCTTCGCCAGCGGGACCATCTCCCGCGTGCAGCTCCAGGGCAGCGACCTCGCCTTAACCCGCTCGCGCTTGGCCTACCAGCAGGCGGTGAACGGCTACTTCAAGGCCCTGGCCGCGCTCTCGGTGGCCGCCGGGGTGGACGTGACGGGCTGGGGGCCCGCGCTGGCCCGTGCAGGAGGCGGTTCATGAACGCGAACGCCGCCGTTCGCCGCCGCCGGGTGGCCTGGTGGGTCTGGCTGCTGGTGCTGGCGCTGGCCGGGGCCGGGGTGTTCTTCTGGCTGCGGGGGCGCCCGGCGGGGCAGGCTGCGCAAGCCCGCGGCCCCGAGACCGTGGCGGTGAGCCGGGGGGTGTTCCGGGTCTCGGTGTCGGGTCCGGGCACCCTCGAGGCCGCCCGCACCCTCGAGGTCAAGCCCCAGGCCTCCGGCACCGTGCTGAGCCTGCCGCAGGTGGGCGACCGGGTGCAGAAGGGGCAGCTCGTGGCCCGGCTCGACCCCGCCGACCACCAGCGCGCCCTCGAGAACGCCCGGCTCGCGCTGCAGAAAGCCCAGGCCAACCTCGACGCCCTGCGGGCCAACCAGGCCAGCACCCAAGCCGCCAACCGGCAGAGCGTGACCAACGCCGAGGTGGGCTACGCCAACGCCCAGCGCGACCTGCAGAGCGCCCGCGACGGCTTGAACGCCGCCCAGAAGCTCTACGACGTGGGCGGGGCCAGCCTGCAGAGCCTGCAACAGGCCAAGGACGCCTACGCCAAGGCCCAGGCCGGCCTCGACAGCGCCCGCATCAACCTCGAGACCGCCCGCCAGGCGCTCAGCCTCAAGGCCAGCTCCAGCGCCCAGGACCTCAAGAACGCCCAGCTCGCCGTGGAGCAGGCCCGGCTCGACCTCGAGGACGCCCAGCGGAACCTGGCCCGCACCAAGGTCTACGCCCCCTTCGGCGGCGTGGTCACGGCGGTGAGCGCCCAGCTCGGGGGGCCCGCCGCCAGCAACGCCGCGCTCTTCACCCTGGTGGACGACGCGAAGCTCAACCTGCCGGTGCAGGTTGACGAGACCGAGATCGGCAAGGTGAGGGTGGGCCAGCGGGCCGAGGTCACCCTCGACGCGCTCGAGGGCCAGACCTTCCGGGGCAGCGTCACCCGCATCTCCCCCAGCGCCACCCCCGTGCAGAACATCCCGGTCTTCTACGCCACCGTCACCCTCGACAACCCCCGGCGCCTGCTGCGACCCGGCATGAGCGCCGAGGCCGAGATCATCGCCCAGGAGGTGCGCGGGGCGCTGACCGTGCCCAAGCGGGCGGTGCAGACCGTGCGAAACCGCGGCTACGTCGAGGTGCTCAAGCCCGACGGCACCCAGGAGACGGTGCGGGTGGGCCTGGGCCCCGACGACGGGGTGAACCAGGTCATCACCGAGGGCCTCGAGCCCGGCCAACTCGTGGTGCTGCCCGCCCGCAGCCCCAACAGCGGCTCCGGCCAGCAGCGGCAGGGCACGGGCTTCGGGCTGCCGGTGCGGATCCCGGCGGGGGGTGGGCGGTGACGGTGGTCCGGCTCGAGGGCGTGCGCAAGGTCTACCGCATGGGCGAGGTGGAGTTCGAGGCGCTCAAGGGGGTCTCGCTCGAGATCGCCCAGGGGGAGATGGTCGCGCTGATGGGGCCTTCGGGCTCGGGCAAGACCACGCTGATGCAGATCATCGGCCTGCTCGACCGCCCCACCGCCGGGACCTACGCCCTGGCCGGGCAGGACGTGACCGCGCTGAGCGAGAACCAGCGCGCCGAGGTCCGCAACCGGCAGATCGGCTTCGTGTTCCAGGCCTTCCACCTGCTGCCCCGGCTCAGCGTGCTCGAGAACGTCGAGGTGCCGCTGATGTACGCCGGGGTCCCCGCCCCCCAGCGGCGCGAGCGGGCGGTGGAGGTGCTGCGGCGGGTGGGGCTCTCGGGCAAGGAGCGCCACCTCCCCTCCCAGCTCTCCGGCGGGCAGAAGCAGCGGGTGGCGGTCGCCCGCGCCCTCACCCTGCGCCCCGCGGTCCTGCTGGCCGACGAGCCCACCGGCAACCTCGACTCCCACACCGCCGCCGAGGTCATGCGCCTCTTCCAGGAGCTCAACGACGAGGGCACCGCCGTCGTCGTCGTGACCCACGAGGCCGACATCGCCGAGCACACCGGGCGCATCGTGCGCATCCGCGACGGCTTCATCGAGTCGGACGGGCCCAACCCGCACCGCAGGCGGCCCGTGGGAGGTGTGGCGTGAAGAAGATGCCAAAGGCCAAACGTCGAACGCTAAACACTCAGGGCGGGCTCGCACTTAAGGGGGGTGCGGATGAACCCAACCCGAGAACTTCCTAAAGAAAGGCCCCAGCGGCGCTCGAGCCTCGCCGGCATGAACCCCTTGCAGGTCGTGGCTATCGCCTGGCGGGCCATCCGCGCCAACCCCTTGCGCTCGGCGCTCACCGCGCTGGGCGTGATCATCGGGGTGGCGGCGGTGATCGCGCTCACGGGGGTGGGCCAGGGCTCGACCGCCAACATCACCCGCTCGCTCCAGAGCCTGGGCACCAACCTGCTCACCGTGTCGGGCGGGCGGGGCGGCGGGCCGCCGGGGCTGGTGCGCTTCGGCGGGGCCCAGAGCCTCACCCTGAAGGACGCCGAGGCCCTGCGGGAGCAGTTCGCCGCCGAGGTCGCGGGGGTGGCCCCGGTGGCCCAGGGCAACCAGCAGGTCAAGTTCGGGGCCAACAACACCAGCGCCACCGTCGTCGGCACCTGGCCCGACTACGCCGCCGTGCGCAACGCCCAGCCCGAGCGGGGCGGCTTCTTCACCGAGGCCGACGACCAGGGCCGCAAGCGGGTGGCGGTGATCGGCTACCAGGTGGCCCAGGACCTCTTCGACGGCGGCGAGGCGCTGGGCCAGAAGATCAAGATCGCCGGCGTCTCCTTCACGGTGGTGGGGGTGCTGCCCGACAAGGGCGACTCCGGCTTCGCCAACCCCAACTCCCAGGTCCTGGTGCCGCTGGGCACCTACCACCAGCGCCTGGGCCGCAGCAACAACCGCGGCGAGCCCACGGTGAGCCAGATCTACGTGCAGGGGCTGAGCAAGGACGCCCTCAAGGACCTGCAGGCCCGGATCACCGACTTCCTGGCCGAACGCCACAAGATCGCCGACCCCGAGGAGTACGACTTCAACGTGCAGAACCAGGCCGACGCCCTGGCCTCGGTCAACCAGGTCACCCAGACCATGACCCTCTTCCTGGGCGGGGTGGCGGGGATCAGCCTGCTGGTGGGGGGGATCGGGATCATGAACATCATGCTGGTCTCGGTCACGGAGCGCACCCGCGAGATCGGCATCCGCAAGGCGCTGGGGGCCAAGCCCCGCGAC
>NZ_QXDL01000108.1:0-13786 GCF_003574345.1 Calidithermus terrae | reverse complement strand
CCCGCGGCCATGCCCGACCTGCCCCCCCTGCCGAGCTTCGAGCCCGCGGCCCAGCCCGCCGTGGCCGCGGCCCCGGTGGCCGAAGCCGAGCCCGTCGTGGCGCCCGCCCCGGCCCCTGTGGCGGCTCGAGTCCAGCTCCGCCAGCGGCTGGTCAGCCTGGCCGCCGCCCACGACGCTGCCGCGACCCTGAGCGAGGCCTGGCGCCAGGAGGTGGGCCTTGCCGCCCTGCTCTACCGCGCCGCCGACAAGGCCCTCGCCGACCTCGAGCTCACCCACGAGCCCCTCAAGGGCGAGCTCGAGGGCGACAGCCTCAAGGGCTACCGCGTGGCCCCCGCCCACACCCTGCGCGGCACCCTGGAAAACCTGGCCGCCGCCCGCGACGCCGCCGACGGCCTGGTGATCCTGGCGCTCGAGGGCGGCGACGTGGTGGTGTTCCCCGGCGCCGAGGTGCTCGCCCTCTCCCAGCCCAGCGAGGGCCAGGCCCTGCTCTCCTACAGCGGCAGCCTCGCCGCCGCCAAGGCCAGTGCCCTGCTCGAGCGCGTGGGCTACTACCTCGAGCGCCCCATCCTGCTGGCGTGAGCCGGGGGGTGTACACTCAACGCCGATAGCTGATAGCCGAACGCCGGGCACTGGGGGCCGGTCGTACGCCCAACGCCGAACGCCCTTTCTTCACCCCCCTTAGCAAGGGGGGCTGGGGGGATAAAGCCTCCCCACGCGCGGGGAGGGGGGTTCTTTTCACCACACGCCACACGCCACACGCCACGGGCCACACGCCCGTCTTCCTACCTCCGCCGCCTGCCGCGCCGGTTCTTGCCTGCCGTGGTGGGCTCCGGCAGGCCCTTCATGCGGGCCTCGAGGGCGCGGATCCGGTCGCGGAGCTCCATGGCCCGCTCGAAGTCGAGCTCTTCCGAGGCCTTCCACATCTCGAGCTCGAGCTGCCCCAGCGCCTCGGCGAGCGCGTCGGGGTCCTCGAGCAGCGCCTCGGCCGCCGCCTCCTCGTAGTCGTCGGGCCGGATCACCTTGCGCACGGTCTTTTGCACGGTCTGGGGGGTGATGCCGTGCTCGGCGTTGTAGGCCTCCTGCAGGGCGCGGCGGCGGTTGGTCTCGTCGATGGCGGCCTGCATGGCCTCGCTCACCGTCTCGGCGTAGAGGTAAACCTCGCCCTGGGCGTTGCGCGCCGCACGGCCGATGGTCTGGATCAGCGAGCGCTCGCTGCGCAGGAAGCCGGTCTTGTCGGCGTCGAGGATCGCCACCAGGCTCACCTCGGGCAGGTCTAAGCCCTCGCGCAGCAGGTTGATGCCTACCAGCACGTCGAAATGGCCCAGCCGCAGGTCGCGCAGCAACGCCTGGCGCTCGAAGGCGTCGAGCTCGTGGTGCAGGTAGCGGGCCTTGATGCCGTGCTCGGTGAGGTAGGCGGTGAGCTCCTCGGCCATCCGCACGGTGAGCACCGTGACCAGCACCCGCTCCTTGCGCTGGGCGCGCACCTTGATCGCACCCATGAGGTCTTCGATCTGGCCCTGAGCCGGCCGCACCGTGACCTTGGGGTCCAAGAGCCCGGTAGGCCGGATGATCTGCTCGACCACCCGGCCGCTGTTCTCCAGCTCGAAGGGCCCGGGCGTGGCCGAGACGAACACCAGCTGCCCCACCCGCTCCTGGAACTCGGGGAAGCGCAGCGGGCGGTTGTCCAGGGCCGAGGGCAGCCGGAAGCCGTAGTCCACCAGCGTCTTCTTGCGCATGTAGTCGCCGTTGTACATCCCCCGAAGCTGCGGCACCGTCACGTGCGACTCGTCGAGGAAGGCGACGTAGTCCTTGGGGAAGTAGTCGAGCAGGGTGTAGGGCGGCTCGCCGGGCGCCTTGCCGCTGAGGAAGCGGCTGTAGTTCTCGATGCCGGGGCAGGTGCCCATGACCTCGAGCATCTCCAGGTCGTAGAGGGTGCGCTCCTTGAGCCGCTGGGCGTAGAGGATCTGGCCCTGCTCCTCCAGCTCCGTCAGGCGCTGCTCGAGCTCGGCCCGGATCTTGGGGATGGCCTCCTTGAGCCGCCACTCGGGGGTGGCGTAGTGGGTAGCCCCCACCAGCACCACGCCGGGCAGGTCCCGGATGCGCTCGCCGCTCACCGGGTGCATCACGCTGATGCGCTCGACCTCCTCGCCGAAGAGCTCGACACGGACGGGCTCGGTGCCGTAGGCCGGCCAGACCTCGATCACCTCCCCCTTGGCCCGGAACTTGCCGGCCTCGAGCTGCAAATCGCCGCGCTCGTACTGCAAATCCACCAGCCGCTCGATCAGCACGTCGCGCGGCCAGCGCTCGCCCACCTGCATCACGAAGCTCATGTGCCGGTAGTCCTCGGGCGAGCCCAGGCCGTAGATGGCCGAGACCGAGGCCACCACGATCACGTCGCGCCGGGTCAGCAGGCTATGGGTCGTCGAGTGGCGCAGCCGCTCGATCTCGGGGTTGACCGCCGCGTCCTTCTCGATGAACAGGTCGCGCCCCGGCACGTAGGCCTCGGGCTGGTAGTAGTCGTAGTAGCTGATGAAATACTCCACCGCGTTCTCGGGGAAGAGCTCGCGGAACTCGCTGGCGAGCTGGGCCGCCAGCACCTTGTTGGGCGCGAGCACCAGCGCAGGCCGGTTGATGGCCGCGATGGTCTGCGCCATCGTCACCGTCTTGCCGGTCCCCGTCGCCCCCAGCAGGGTGATGTAGCGTTCGCCGTCTTCCAGTGCCTCCACCAGCCCCTTAATAGCCTTCGGCTGGTCGCCTTTCGCTTCGGGTCCCTGGTAACGGAACATAGCCTCGAGTCTACCCCAAAGAAAGTGATTCTGTCTACATCAGAACACAATCCCAAGTAAAAATCCCCACCCGAAGGTGGGGACTTTGCCTCAGCCGGGCTTAGAAGCTGAAGGTGTAGGAGACGCGGAAGCCGTAGCCGGTGCTGTCCGCCGTGCCGTTGTTGTCAAGGTCGAGCACGAAGGAGCCGTAGTAGAGACCCAGACCGTAGTAGGTGTAGTTGAGGTAGATGCCGGTCAGGGTGCCCACCGCCGTGCTGCCGAAGGCTACCGGGCCGTAGTCCGTGCCAGGGGTGGAGTACAGACGATCATTGCCGTTGTCGTACAGCTTGTCGTCAGTACCAACGATCATGCTGGTCACGTTGTTGCCAGTGTAGCTGGCGTAGGCCACGCCGAAGGTGCCCTTAGGCAGGAGGAAGTCGGCAAGCTTTACGCCCACGCTCCAGCGGGACTCAGAAACCACCGGGCTGGTCGCAGGGGTGGTAGTACGGGCGGCGTAGCCGACCTCGAGGCTGGGGTTGATGATGAAGAGGTTGAGAGTCGGGGTGGTGAGCTGGACGCCGTACTTAAGGGTGCTGTAGCTCTCGGTGCCACCGACGTTGCTGCCGAAGCTGTGGTAGCGCACGTTGGGGGTGATGCTGAAGCCGGCGAGGTTCAGCGGCGCCTTGGCGGCGAAGATGAGGTCGGAGAAGTCACCGAGAGCCCCGCCGTTGGAAGCGCTGGAGCGGTACTCGAAGCCGAGCTCGAGGCCCGTGAGGATAAGGTCCTTAGCCCCCACCTTCACGCCGAAGTTAGTGCCAAACTTGCCGGTGGCGCTGTCGTAGTCAGCCCCAGCGTACTGGGTGACGCCCGCCAGGGTGGTGTTGTTGTAGTAGGCGTTGAGCGATAGGCCGGCGAAGAGGTTGGCGCCGACGTTGGCCCCGAAGGCCCTCTGGTCGGTGCCGGGGTCCTCGTAGAAGTTGGTGCGGCTGTCGAAGTAGCCACCCAGGCGCAGGAAGCCCAAGGTCGCGCTCACATCCACACCAAAACCACGCTGGCCAAGGCTGAAGGGACGGTCATTGCCGTTATTGCTGATGCCGTTCCAGTTAGGATCAGTGGCGCGGTAGTTGGCGTTGAGGGTGATCGGGCCAATGCCCACGCCCGCCTTGACGTAGAAGATCTGGGGATCGGCAAGAGCAGGGCCGGCGCCGTCGGGGTCGGTGAAGTCGAAGCCGTTGCTCACCGAGGACTGAATGGCGTACTCGGTGGAGAGATCGACCAAGCCGAAGAGCTTAGTGTTAGCATCGACGCCGAACACCTGGAGCCCGGGGGTGGCGAGGTTACGCACGTTGCTCTGGGCGTAGTTGACCCCGAGGTTGACGCCGAAGGGCTTGATGACGGTGCGGATGCCCCAGTAGTCGTTGGTGCCGGCGGTGCCGTCAATGCTGGTGCTGCCAGCAGCAACGGTCACGGTGGGGCTGAGGAAGCCCTTGCTGAGGTTGAAGGTGCCCAGAACGCCCCGGCCCAGCCCAACACCGGTGTCGGGGTTGTTGTTGTCGAAGACGTACTCGGTGAACTTGAAGAGGTTGTTGCGGTCGTAGCGGAAGGTGAAGTCTTGCCCGTCGACCGCGCCCTTCAGGTTGAAGGCGTGGAGGCGCAGGGTGTCGTCGTCGGCGTAGATGTCGCCGCCGAAGAACCAGCGCAGGGTGACGGTGGCCTCGCTGACCTCAAGCCCGCTGCCAGTGATGGCCTTGCGGACAGTGAAGTTGGCGCGGGTATCGAGGCGGGTGTCAGCGCTGGTGCTGAAGTCAGGGGCATCCACCCCGCCGGTATCGTCGTCAAAGATGGTGTCGATCGCGCGGGTGCTGTCGAAGTTAGAGCCGCCGGGAACGGTGGAACGGTAGCCGTAGCGCACGCTGAGGCTGCCGCTCATGGTGAAGCGGTTGGCCTCGAGCGCGGCGACGCGCTTGTCGATGCCAGCAACGCTGGTCTCGAGCGCGCTCACCTTCTCGGAGAGGGCGACGAGGTCGGTGCGCAGGGCCGAGGCGAACTCCTGGAGGGCGGCGACGTCTTCCAGGGTGGCGAACTGGGTCAGGTCGGGGCCTTCCTGGCCCTGGATGTCGGCGATGGCCTTCTCGATCGCGGTCACGCGGTCCTGGAGGGACAGCACGTCCTGGTTCAGCAGCACCGCGAGCTCGTTGAGAGCCGAGATGCTGTCGGAGCCAGCCTCGATCTCGCTCCTGAGGGCAGCCAGGTCGCCTTCGACGGCGTCGAGCCGCTCGCCGAGTTCCTGCGACTGGGCCAGGGCGGTGTCGGCGGCCACGGAGGCAGCTTCCACGCGGTCGGCCAGGTCCTGCAGGGCCTGCTGGTCGAGCGCGCCCGCGCCAGCATCGGCGGGGGCCATGCCCGCCTTGAGCTCGTCGAGCTGAGCCTGGAGGGCGGCGACGTCATCCTTGGTGGCGGCGTTGTCCTCGAGGGCCGAGACGCGAACGCCCAGGGCGGCCAGCTCGGCGGCCAGTTCCTGGATGGCGTTCTGCAGCGCGGCTTTTTCCTCATCGGTCATGCCCTGAACCGCGTCGGTGGCGGGGCCGGTGCCCTTCTCGGCCTCGAGCTGCTGCAGGAGGCGGTAGATGATCAGGGCGGCCTGATAGCGGGTCAGGTTCTCGTTGCCCCGGAAGGTGCCATCGGGGAAACCGACGATGATCCCCCGGCCCGTGATGGCCTCCACGGCTTCTTGAGCCCAGTGTCCGGCGGGAACGTCGGAGAACTGAGCTGCGCCGAAGCCCATGGAGAGCACGGTCAGGAGACCGGCCAACATGATGACTAGCTTCTTCCTCATAAGCCTCCTCACCCCTTGCGGGGCTGGAACGTGGGTCGCGGGGGCGGGGGTGCGTATGAGGCGAGTTGCCGTGTTTCCTCTCTCGTCCGAACTCCCTCCCGCTTCCCAAGACTGCAGGTGAGCCCTGACCCTCACCGGGCTAAGGTACTTCTCACCTTGCACATCCGGCGGCATCATACCGACGTAGCCCCATGAATGTCAAGTTTTTTCACGCCCTGGGGCCGAAAAAACTTAAGCTATACTGCACTTCGGGCCTGACCTGGCCCTAACGCCGGGTTAAAGCCTGGAAAATTCGGTCGCAGACGTAGCTGCGGAAAGGAGGAAGGGTCAAAAGGGTACGGGGAGCGCAGGGGGTAGATGGCTAAGATTGAACTCGGTAAAAATTAGCCCTACCTTACGCGGCGGTGGAGCCCATACTGCGACGAAGGCCGTCTGCAGGGGCATATCCGGCATGAGAGCGAGCTCGGTCTCGAGCCGGTAAAGAGCGAAAGATTCCGCGGATGCCACCAGGGAGCGACCCCTCCCTCCCGTCTGGGGCCTGAGCCCCAGCAAGCGCCAGGCAAAGCCACCACCGCGAGGGGTGGACAAACCGGGCGCAGGGCCGGAAAACGGTGAGAAAAACCATTGCGGCGGGCCGGGGCACCGTGCCCTGGGCCCGGATCGGCCGGGTTGGCCCTTCGGGGGCCGGCTCGAGGAATTCTGCAGGGCAATGCCGGAAGCAGCGCCCCTTGGCGCTGTGCAGTGAGGAACTATGTGCGGAATCGTGGGATACGTGGGCTTTAGGAACGCCACCGACGTGTTGATGGAGGGCTTGAAGCGCCTGGAGTACCGGGGCTACGACTCGGCCGGGGTCGCGGTGAAGGTGGGGGGGCGCCTCGAGGTGCTGAAGAAGGCGGGCAAGCTCTCGGTGCTGGGGGAGGTGCTCAAGGACGAGCAGTTGCCGGGCCACTTCGGCATCGGGCACACCCGCTGGGCCACCCACGGGGCGCCCAACGACCCCAACGCCCACCCCCACACCACCGAGGACGGCCAGATCGCGGTGATCCACAACGGCATCATCGAGAACTACCTGCCGCTGAAGGAGGGCCTGCTGGCGCGGGGCCACCGCTTCACCTCCGAGACCGACTCCGAGGTGCTGGCCCACCTGATCGAGGAGAAGTACGACGCGCTCGCGGACAGCCCCGGGCGGCTGGTCGAGGCGGTGCGGCGGGTGCTGCAGGAGGTCTACGGGGCCTACGCGCTGGTGGTGGCGCACCAGGACCACGAGGAGATCGTGGTGGCCCGCACGGTGAGTCCGCTGGTGATCGGGCTGGGGGAGGGGGAGAGCTTCGTGGCCTCCGACGTGCCCGCGCTGCTGCCCTACACCCGCCGGGTGATCTTCCTGCACGACGGCGACATGGCGGTGGTGAGCCGGGCGGGGGTCGAGGTGACCGACCTGCGGGGCAACCCGGTGGAGCGCGAGGTGGTGGAGGTGGACTGGAGCCTCGAGGCCGCCGAGAAGGGCGGGCACCCCCACTACATGCTCAAGGAGATCTACGAGCAGCCGCGGGTGCTGGAGAACACCCTGGGCGGCCGCCTGCACGAGGAGCACGCCAACGTCGAGCTGGACCTGAACTTAGACCCCGCCCGCTACGACCGCGTCCACGTCATCGCCTGCGGGACCGCCTACTACGCGGGCTGGGTGGGCAAGTACCTCATCGAGAGCCTGGCCCGCATCCCCGTGGAGATCGACGTGGCGAGCGAGTACCGCTACCGCGACCCGGTGGTGGACGGGCGGACCCTGGCCGTCGCCATCAGCCAGTCGGGGGAGACCATCGACACACTCGAGGCCCTGCGCGAGGCCAAGCGCAAGGGGGCGGGCACGCTGGGCGTCATCAACGCCAAGGGCAGCAGCATCACCCGCGAGGTTGACGACACGCTCTACATCCACGCCGGGCCCGAGATCGGGGTGGCCTCCACCAAGGCCTACATGGCGATGCTGGGCGCGATGGCGATGCTGGCGGTGTGGCTGGGCCGCGCCCGGGGCACCCTGGCCGAGGCCGACGCCAAGGAGTTCCTGGGCGAGCTGCGCAAGCTGCCCCGGCTGGTGGAACAGGCCCTCGAGCAGCGCGCCCACGTCGCGCACATCGCCGAGAAGTACCACCAGGCCGCTGACTACCTCTTCCTGGGCCGCCACATCCAGGCCCCCACCGCCTACGAGGGGGCGCTGAAGCTCAAGGAGATCAGCTACATCCACGCCGAGGCCTACCCGGCGGGCGAGATGAAGCACGGGCCCATCGCCCTCATCGACGAGCGCCTGCCGGTGGTGGTGCTCACCACCGACAGCCCCTTCTACGAGAAGACCCTCTCCAACATCCAGGAGGTGCGGGCGCGGGGCGGGCGGGTGATCGCGGTGGCTACCGAGGGCGATAGCGAGGCGCGGCGCTTCGCCCAGGACGTGATCTACGTGCCCCGCACCCACCACCTGCTGGCCCCGGTGGTGAGCGTGGTGCCGCTGCAACTGCTGGCCTACGAGACCGCGGTGCTGCTGGGCCGCGACGTGGACCAGCCGCGCAACCTCGCCAAGAGCGTGACGGTGGAGTAGGGCGCGGCCAGGGGAAAAGCTCGAGGCCCGGCAAGAGCGCCGGGCCTCGAAGTTTGGGAGGGGTTTACCGCTGGGGCGCGTACACCAGCTCGAGGGCGGTGAGCTCGCTGAACCCGGCGGGGCCGAACTCGGCGTCGCGGGCGTAGGTCTTGCGGGCCACCCCCTCGCCCTGCGCGCCCCGCCGGGTTCTAGGCTCACGTTGACGGGCTTGGCTTGGCCGGGCGTGGGTCGTCGCCGGGGATCGGCGCTAAACGCAAGGTCGTACGTCGTACGCATCACGCAAAACGCGAAACGCAAAACGCCAAACGCAAGACGCCTTGGCCCTAGCCCTCGACAAGCTACGCGCCGCACGCCACCTGCCTGTCGGCCGGGAGGCTGCCGGTGACCCAGGGGCCCGGCGCCGGCCTCGAGGCCGGCGTCACCCGCAAGAACGGCTTCAGCAGGGGCGCGCTTTTGGGGGTGTCACAGCCGTGTCACGGGGTCGGGTCTACCCTCGTCGTGGCAAAGGAAGGTCGAAGCATGAGCCCACACCCCCGCCCCCCATTTCCTGCGCACCAACCGGCCTCGAGGCCCCCGGCCAAGCTGCCCTTCGGCATGGGGGGCCGGGCCGGCGGCGGGCGAGGCCGCTGAGCCCGTAACCCCCCCCTGCGCCGCGGGTGCCCCGGAGGGCGCCTGCGGCTTTCAGGTCCGGGCGGGCTCGAGGGCGCCGGTTTATGACCGGGGGCGGGACCAAGGAGTCACAGGCCAGTCACAGCCGCCCGCCTACCCTCAGGGCCATCTCCGAGCGCACCGGGCCTGCCCGGGGGCTTCGGGGTAAGGAGGAGAACCTTATGACCGCAGCCCCAGAGCTCCGCGCCACCTTCCCGGCCCGCACCGACGGGAAAGGCTCGCCCACCGTGCTCGAGACCGGGCTCGCCCCCCACGTCCACACCGGCCTCGACGAGGCCTTCATAAGCCCGCAGGGGACGCTCGAGGTGAGGGTCGGGGGCGAAGCCTTGTTTCTACAGCCGGGGGGGTGGGCCACGGCCTACGCGGGCGCCGTGCACCACTTCTTCAACCCCACCGGCGGGACGGTGCGGTCCCGGGTCGAGCTCGAGCCCGGCCACCGCGGCTTCGGGCAGAGCCTGATCGTGGCCTACGGGTTGGCCGGCGATGGCCCCACCGACGCGAAGTCGATGCCCAGGAACCCGCTGCACCTGGCCTTGCTGCTCGAGAGGGGCGCTTGCAGCTTCCCCGGGCTCATGGGCCTGCTGCCCCCGGCGTTCCGCCGGCCGGCCGCCGACGCGCAGCGCCGGGGCGTGGAGCAGGAATTGCTGCGGAAGCACGGCGCCTGAACGGCCGCCGCTCCAGGAGGAACCATGCGCATTCGGATCGCCATTGCCACAACGCTACTGCTGTTGGCCGCCTGCACCCAGCCGGCCCCCCTCAAGCCCGAGCCCGCCCCTACCCCCGTCGGCACCCCGGTGGGCTCGCCCGTGAGCACGGTCATCGGCCCCGCCGGCGGCAGCCTGGCCTTCCCCGACGGCGGGGTGCGGCTCGAGGTCCCCCCCGGCGCGCTGTCGAAGGAGGAGACCGTGAGCATCCAGGAGGTCACCAACCACGCGCCGGGGAGGAGCGGCAGGGCCTTCCGGCTGGGCCCCGAGGGCGTGAAATTCGCCAAGCCGGTGAGGCTCACCTTCGCCTACGCCGACGAGGCCGTGCGGGGCTCCTCGCCCGAGCTGCTGCGCGTGGCCTACCAGGACGCCGAGGGCGTCTGGTGGATGTACCGCGCCGTGAGCCTGGACCCGGCCGCCCGCACCCTCACGGTGCAGACCGACCACTTCAGCGACTGGTCGCCGGTGGTGGGGCTGCAGATCTTGCCCCGCGAGGCCAAGGTCAAGGTGGGGCAGAGCCTGGACCTGCGGGTCGTGGGTTGCTACAGCCCCGAGCTCGAGGCCGGCGATGGCATCGCCGTCCCCATGGTGCCCGAGTGCGGCTACGACCCCGCCGCCCTCAGCGCCCGCGACTGGTCGGTCAACGGCACGGCGGGCGGCAACGCCGCGGTGGGCACGGTGAGCGCCACCGGGGGCAAGGCCGACGGCACCGCCGTCTACGTCGCCCCGGCCAAGAAGCCCGGCCAGAACCCGGTCGCCGTCTCGGTGGAGGTCGAGGAGTTCTCGCCGGAGTCCCCCCGCTTCACCCTGGTCTCCCAGGTCACCGTGGAGGAGGGGTGTTCCAACCCTTCGGGCTGCTGGAGCGGCACGGTGGACGTGGTCTACAAGGGCACCGACAGCCGCACCGGCGAGCACGAGACGCTCAGCGACGAATTCCTGGGGCAGTACACCTACGAGGTGACGGGGGTCGAGCACGACGACCCGTACATCACGCTGCTCACGGCCAGGGGCACCGGCAGCTACAGCCGCCGCCACGACTACGCCTACGACCGCACCGAGCAGGTCCGCTGCAGCGACATGCGCCCCAACGAGACCGAGGTTGAGAAGGCCAAGACCGCCATCCGCGACGGCGGCGAGAGCGCCCGGGACGACGCGAGGCTCAGCCTGACGCCTGGCGGCGAGGGCTACGTCCTCGAGTTCCGGCCGCACCACGTGGCCTGGAAGGGCGAGTACGAGTCGTGGTACTTCTACAAGGGCGCCTGCAACCCCTTCAGCGACACGCCCGAGGGCGGCATCACCACCCGCTCGCAGCGCGCCGGCCACTTCGAGCCCGACGCGATCGAGGTGACGGGGAAGCTCGAGCCCGGCCGCCCCATCCAGGGCAGCAAGACCTGGACGGGCCGCATGTTCGGCTTCGACACCAAGGTCACCGTGACCTGGAATTTGCGCTACAGCGAGTGAGCCCCAGCTCAAAGGAGATTGCCATGAAGCATTTCGCCAATTTAGCCCTTCTGTTCACCGCCCTGCTGGCCCTGCTCTCCACCGCGGGCAGCGCCCCCGCCAAGCCCGGACCCGGCACGGTGGTCGGGCGGGCGGTCACCGCCGCCGGCAAGCCCATCGCCGGGGCGAAGATCTGGGTCAAGCCGGTGGTCACCACCGGGCTCTACGAGACCCGCACCGACGCCAACGGCTACTACGTCGCCGGCGGCCTGCCCCCCGTGGGCTACCGCGTCTACGGCTGGCACGAAGTGGAGTACCGCGGCGAGCGCTTCTGCCTGCGCCTGGGCCACAAGGACCCCGCCGACTACAGCCCGCTCAACCCCGCCAAAGGCGCCACCCGCGACCTGGTGTGGCGCACCCAGGGCCGCATCGAGGACGTCGAGCCCTACTCCGACATGGGCTACTTCGGCGGCAGCGTGGCGGTGATGAACGAGCTGAGCGTGCCCGCGCGCAACGCGCCCCTCGAGTTCACCCTCACCCCCGCCGGCCCGCTGATCGACGGCTCCGCCGGCAAGACCCTCACCCGCAAGCCCAACGCCGAAGGCTACCTGCTCGACGTCCCCGTGGGCGTGTACAAGGTGACGGCCACCGTTACCGAGAACGGCAGTAAGAAGCCCGTGCGGCTGGGCAGCAGCCAGGGCAGCCTGGGGGCGCAGGCCACCCTCGAGTTCAAGCCGCTGGGCCAGACCTGCGCGGGCAGCAGCGCCAGCGGGGTGGGCCGGGCCTACCTCTACTGGGCCAAAGGCGGCGCGGCCGGAGCCCCCGTGAGCGGCGGGGCCGTCCCCACGAACCCGGCCGGCCGCACCGGGAGGGCCGACGGCATGGCGGGCGTGTGGGAGGGCACCCTGACCCTCGAGAGCGGCCAGAGCTTCTTAGTGCGCTACGGCTTCACCGACCTCGAGTACGGCGAGGGCTACGTGGCGCTGGGCGGTGAGTTCTACGAGTGCGCCAGCGCCGGCGACTGTGCCCGCATCGGCCGCGTGACCGCGGGCAAGCGGGTTCCGTCGGCGGGGGCCAACTTCACCACCGTGCTCGAGGAGAGCGGCGCGAGCTTCGACACGGTGGGGCGCTTCGAGGGCGGGGAGTTCGTGGGCATCACCGACGCGGTGTTCCAGGGGCAGGAGGCGGTGGTGCGGCTGCGGCGGCGTTGAGGGGGCCGGATGCCGATAGCCAAACGCTGAACGCGGGTCGTGCGTCGTACGTCGTACGCAAAACGCAAGACGCCAGACGCAAGACGCCGGTCGTGCGTCCTACGTCGTACGTCGTACGCAATACGCAAGACGTGAGACGCAAAACGCAAGACGCGAGGCGCCTTGGCCCTCGACCCTCGACCCTCAACGAACCACGTGGGGGGGTGTGGGGGTCGGGTTTCTATGGGTGCTTCAGGCGTTGGTAGTCGGGCTGGAGAAGCCAGGGGAGGGTGGTGGGGTCGAGGGTTTGGAGTTCCTGCTGTGCCCAGGCCTGTTGTTCGGGGGAGCCGTGCGCCAGGGCGGCCTGGATCAGGGTGAAGCGGGCGGCGGGGGTTTTGGCCTCGGGGTGGAGGCGGAGGGCGTGCTCGAGGGCGGCCTCGCCTTCGGGGCTCCCGGCGCGCAGCGCGGCCAGGCGGGCCCAGGCCATGCAGCGGTAGTTGGGGTCGAAGGCCTTCTCGGCGAGCACCTGGCAGTGGGCGCGGGCCTCGGCCGGGCGGCCCAGGTGCAAGTAGGCCAGGGACAGGTTGTTGCGCAGGTGGTCGGCGATGGCGTAGTCGCCCAGGGTGAGCGCGGCCTCGGCCTCCGGCAGCACCTCCTGGGGGCGGCCCAGGCACAGCAGGCAGTACAGCCAGCTGCTCACCGCCAGGATCTGCACCGCCGGCCCCACCGGCTCGCGGATGACGAAGGCCTCGTGGAGCAGCGGCTCGGCCTCGGCGTGGCGGCCGACGAGGTTGTAGGTGTTGCCCAGCAGCGTGAGCACCTGGATGAGGTCGGCGCGGGAGGGGGCTTGGCGGTAGAAGGGAAGGATGGACTCCAGCAGTCCGGCGGCCTCCGCGTAGCGCCCGGCGCTGCGGGCGATGCGGGCCTGGGCGAAGCGCATGGCGGCGGCGCGGTCCTCCTCGCCGAGCTCGAGGGCGAGCTCGAGGGCCTCGGCGATGGCGGCGGAGGCGGCCTCGTAGTCGCCGAGGCCGTGGTACATGTTCTGCAGCACGCTCAGCGCCCGCTGCCGCAGGCGGGGGTCGCTGGTCTGTGCCAGCACCTCCCGCGCGGTGCGCACCGACTCCTCCACCCGGCCCACCGGGCCCAGCGCGTCGGCCAGGTGCACCCGGGCCTCCAGCCGCAGCGCGGGGGAGCCTGCGGCCGCGCTGGCGCGCTCGAGCAGCTCGATGACCTCCTTGTACAGCCCCAGGGCGCTCGCCTCGAAGGCCGCCTGGATGAGCCAGCGCGCGGCCTTGTCGCCCTCGCCCGCCTCGAGCCAGTGCTGGCCGACGAGGGCGGGGTTGGCCCCGGCGGCCTCGAGGTGCTGGGCGGTGCGGCCGTGCAGCACCTGGCGGACGGCTGGGGGGGTGCCGGCGAGGACGGCCTCGTGGACGAGGTCGTGGGTGAAGGCGCTGCCGCGGAGGACCTGGGCGGCCTCGAGCTCGGCGTGGGCGGCGGCGAGCTCGAGGGGGGGGCGCTCGAGCACGGCGGCGGCGAGGCGGAGGTCGAAGGCGGTGCCGGCGACGGCGGCGGCGCGGGCGAGGTTGAGGGCCTGGGGG
>NZ_QXDL01000107.1:0-13841 GCF_003574345.1 Calidithermus terrae | reverse complement strand
GCCCAAGACCGCCCCCATCCCCCTCCCCTTCCAGGTCTGGATCGACGACCCCAAAGGCTGCGACCGATTCACCCTCTCCTACGCCCGCAACCTGCGCAACGGGCCCTCGCCGCTGGCCGTGCAGCGCCGCCTCTACGCCGCCGGGATGCGGCCCATCAGCCGCATCGTGGACGCGAGCAACTACGCCATGCTCGAGCTGGGCAACCCCATCCACGCCTACGACGCCCGCTTCATCGGGGAGGGCATCCGGGTGCGCCGCGCCCGCAAGGGCGAGAGGCTGGTCACGCTCGACGGGGTGGAGCGCGAGTTCGACGAGCGCGACCTGCTCATCACGGTCGAGCACGGCGGGCACGACACCCCCGAGGGCATCGCGGGCGTGATGGGCGGTTCGCACGGTGAAGTCCGCGAGGACACCGCCGAGGTCGCGCTCGAGGTCGCCCACTTCGACCCGGTCTCCGTCCGGGGCACCGCCAAGCGCCAGGGCCTCAAGACCGAGGCCAGCTACCGCTTCGAGCGCGGCGTGGACCCCGACGGGCAGGTGCGGGCCGCGCTGCGCTTCATGGAGCTGGTGCAGCAGTGGCAGGGCGAGGGCGCCGAGGTGGCCGAGGGCCGCATCGACCTCAACCACACCCGCCCGCGCGAGCCCATCGCCTTCCGCCCCAGCTACGCCAACCGGCTCATCGGGGCCGGCTTCGCGGAGGCCGAGCAGCTCGAGGCCCTCGAGCGCCTGGGCTTCCGGGTCGAGGGCCAGGCCGAGCCCTACCGGGTGACCGCGCCCACCCACCGCATGGACATGGAGATCGAGGAGGATTTGGTGGAGGAGGTGGCCCGCATCATCGGCTACGACAAGATCCCCGTCACCCTCCCCTCCTTCTTCCCCGCCCCCGACAACCTGGGCGTGGACGAGCCCTTCGAGGCCAAGCAGCGGCTCAAGCGCGCGCTGGTGGGGCTGGGCTTCCAGGAGGTGGTCAACTACTCCTGGACCAGCCCGGAGGAGCTCAGCCTTTACCGCGCCCCCGCCCCCACCGTGGCCTTCGCCAACCCCCAGGCCTCCGACCGCACCCACCTGCGCACCGCCGTCTACCCCGGGCTGCTGCACAACCTCAAGACCAACCTGGCCCAGGGCGAGGAGGGCCCCTTCCTGCTCTTCGAGGTCGGCAACGTGTTCAACGAGTCCGAGACCACCCGGCTGGGGATGCTGCTCTCGGGCGAGGCGGTGCCGGGCCTGTGGCAGCCGGGGCTCGCGGGCGGCTTCTACGCGCTCAAGGGGCTGTTGGAGAGCGCCGCCGCGCACCTGGGGGCCACGCTGCGCGTCGAGAAGGAGGGCTTCGCCCACCTGCACCCGGGCGTCTCGGGCGCGGTGTACTGGAACGGGCGGAAGGTGGGCTCCATCGGGCAGTTGCACCCCGCCGTCGCCGCGCAGGCCGAGCTGCCCACGACGTACCTGGTCGAGCTCGAGCTCCCCCTCCCCGCCTCCCAGACCCGCTTCAAGGACGTAGCCAAGTACCCCGCCTCGCTGCGCGACCTGGCGGTGGTGGTGCCCGAGGCCGTGCCCTACGGCGAGGTCGAGCGCATCCTGCGCGCCAGCGCCGGCGAGCGCCTCGAGAGCCTGCAGATCTTCGACGTGTACCGCGGCAGCCCGCTCGAGCCCGGCCAGAAGAGCATGGCCTTCCACCTCAGCTTCCGCCACCCGGAGCGCACCCTCACCGACGGCGAGACCGACGGCTACATGCAGAGCGTGATCAGGGCCGTCGAAGAAGCGGGCTACGCGATCCGGAGATGAGGGATTTCGACAACCCCTACATTAGCCACCCCGCGCTGTCGGCGTTTGCAGAGCTCGCGAGCGAGTTCTGCCGCTTCGTTGAGGAGGAGACCCTCCCCGCGAGGGGGTTCGCCCAACGGCTACACCATCTGCTCTCCGGGCTCTACCTCGGCGCCCTGGAGCTCCCGCATACGGACGTGCTGTTCAAACCTGGGGCCGCCGACGCGGAGGTGCCGTACACGGAGGCGGAAGACCGTACCGGACAGGAGCTGTACCAGCAGACGGGCCGGGTCGCCGCGCGTCTGACCGAACACCTGGGCGAGATCGACCATTACCTTGAAGTGTTCGACCCCTATGAAACCTCAAACGCCGAGACGGTTGGCGGGTCGCTGGTCGATGACATTTCTGACATCTACCGGGATCTGCTCGCAGGCCTGCGGCAGTGGGAGCGTGGCGAGAGCGGAGCAGCCCTATGGGAGTGGCGGTTTAATTTCGAGGTCCACTGGGGAGAGCACGCCATAAGCGCCATCCGAGCAATCCACGCTCGGGCCGCCTTCTACGACCTGGGTTGGTTTAATGCCGGCCCAACCTAAGGGTTGAAACCGCCAAGACTCGCCGAAAGGCTGCAACACCCAACTGCCCGCAGTAGGTCACCAAAACCGCAAACGCTTGAACCCGCGTTTGCCTACGGTGAGTGCGGCGTAGCGGGCCGGGGTGGTTTCGCCCTGCTCCCGGCACTGCCACTGGTAATCAGGGCCCGCTCGAACCATTCCCGCCTCTCGACGGTTCACCGGCACAGGAGGCATCGCCGGCTCGAGGCACGCCGCCCCCGAGCCGGAACGAACCAGAACCGCCCCGGTTCCGGGCTCAGGCGTCCACCAGCTCGGGCTCGAGCAGCTCGAGGGCGGGCTCCGGCGCCTTCTCCACGTGCGGCTTCGTCTGCCGCGGGGGCCAGATCGAGGGCATGGGCCCTTCCATGACGTGGGGCAAATAGTGCGTGAACCCTTCGTAGGGGGCCCGCTCCTGCTCTTCCCCGCTGGCTTGCCAGGTCTGCTTCTTCATCTCCACCCCTCCTCACCCCGACACGCCAAAGGTAGCCGCGCCCTGGTAACGCGCCGGTCACGCGGGCGGTTCCGGGCGTCGCCCCCTAGGATGGAGGTCATGGACCATCCCTTGCCCGAAACCCTGCTCGCCGAGCTGCTCGAGGAGTTCGTCCCGCCCGAGGCGGTGGGGGTGGGGCTGCTGGGCAGCTTCGCCCGGGGCCAGGGGCAGCGCTACAGCGACTTAGACCTCAACGTCTTCGTGCCACGGGCGCCCGAGGAGCGGCCCGAGCGCTATACCCTGCGCCACCGCTCGGGCCGCCTGATCAGCCTCAAGAAGCTCACCCTGCAGGCCCAGCGCGCCGAGCTCTCCCGGCCCGAAGACGCCGTCTGGGCGGTGCCGGGCCTGCGCCAGATGCGCGTTTTGTACGACCCGCACGGCGAGCTGGCCCGGCTAAAGGCCGAGGCCGAGGCCTTCACCTGGGAGGGGCTGGAGCCCGAGGCCGACGCCTTCGTGAGCTACGAGGTGCTCACCGGCGCGGAGGAGGTGCACAAGGTGCTGGGGGGGCTCGAGCGCCAGGACCCCTCCAAGGTGGTCTACGCCACGCTGGGGCTGGGGCTGGGCGCCGCGCGGTTGATGGCGGTGCACCGGCGGCTGTTCATCGAGAGCGAGAACCGCTACTTCGAGCTGCTCTACCGCGCCCTCGGGCGCGAGTCGCCCTGGAGCCGCGCCCACAAGCTGGCGGTGGGGTGGAAGGCCGGGGCCTTCGAGCGGCGGGGTATCGCGGCCTTGCGGTTGTATTGGGAAACCTTCATGGAGGTGCAGGCCGTCGTGCGCGAGGAGCACCTCGAGGTCGTGCAGCCCACGCTGCGGGCCATCCGGGAGGGGGGCTGGCTCGAGGCCCGGCTTTAGGTAGCTCCGGCGTGGGTTTGTTAAACTGCCCCCTGACAAACCCACGCCGGAGCCATCATTCTCCCTTCGGTCGGGGTGACTTTTGACAAAGCCACCCTGGAGAACCTTAGACGGCTGTCCAAATCCGGCCTGAGGACCGGCCCCGGCTGGGTATACTGCTGGGGTAATGAGGGTCGAGGTCTCCCTGCTGGATGTGGCGGTCTTCTTCGTGATCGCCCTGTCGCTGGCCTACGGGGTGCGGAAAGGTGCGCCGTTCGCTATCGCCGTGGTGCCCGCGCTGGTGCTGTACGCGGTGCTGGTGCAGTTCCTCCCCCTGCAAGAAAACCCCTGGCTGGGCACCGTCCTCGCCGTGATCCTGGGCGGCGGCGCCGCGACCCTCGCGCAGCTCGTCCCCCTTCCGCGTCTCTCCAACACCGCCGAGGGCGTCATCGGCGGCGCGGGCGGGGCGCTGTGGGGCCTGTTCCTGGCGGTGAGCATCTGGGTCTCGTTCCCTGCCCAGTACAAGGCCTCCACCGGCTCGCTGCAGTACCCCTCCGACCGCATCCCCGACCTCATCGCCCAGAGCATCGAGGGCAGCGGCTTCGCCCAGCCCTTGTTCAACTGGGTCATCAAGAACCCGGCCGTTCAGCGGATTTTTCCGCCGAATTTGCAGTAAGGGTCGTACGTCCTGCGTCGTGCGCCGAACGCAAAACGCAAGACGCCAAACGCACGTCCTACGTCCCACGTCGTACGCAGGACGCCTTGTTCCCCCCTTAGCAAGGGGGGCTAGAGCGCTCTTCACCATTACTGAGCCATTCACAACTTGATTGCATTGTCCTGCACAGCACCGTTGCCTCCCGGATGGGAGGCAACGTCTGTGAAGAGTGCGATAGGAGGATATTCCCTGCCCCGTGGGCGGGGAGGGACGGGGAGGGGTGAACCACAGGCCACTAACTACTAGCCACGGGCCTTCCGCTCTAGCTACCCTTCCGACTGTTCCTCCAGCAACAGGCTCTCCCAGCTCTGGCGCTGGCGCAGCACTTCCCACTCTTCCCCGGTCCACAGCAGCTCGAGCGGGCGTGGGGTGTCGAGGTAGTTGCTGCTCATGCTGCTGCCGTAGGCCCCGGCTTGCAGGATCGCCAGGGCGTCGCCCTCCTGGGGGGTGGGGAGGGTGAGGCCGCGGGCGAGGATGTCGCCGCTCTCGCAGGCGGGGCCGGCGAGGTCGAAGGTTTGCGGGGCGCCGCCGGCGTAGAGCGGTTCCACGGGGTGCTCGGCGCCGTAGAGCATGGGGCGCAGCAGGTGGCTCATCCCGGCATCGACGAGCAGGAAGTTGCGGCGGGTCTGCTTGGTGCCCCAGGTGCGGGTGACGAGCACCCCGGCCTCGGCGACGAGGTAGCGGCCGGGCTCGAGCCACAGCTCCACCCCCAGCCGCTCGGCCAGCCCCAGGGCCTCGGGGGCCAGGGCGGCGAGGTCGAGACCGAGGCCGAAGCCCCCGCCGAGGTTGAGCACCTCGAAGGGGCCGTACTCCTGGTAGAGGCGCTCCATCACCGCGTAGCCGGCGCGGAAGTCCTCGGGGTGCTCGAGCGCCGAGCCCAGGTGCACGTGCAGGCCCAGCACGTCGAGGCCCCCGGCGCGGGCGATCTCGAGGGCTTGCCCCACGTCCTGGGGCAGGACGCCGAACTTGCTCTCGCCGCGCCCGGTCGCCAGGTGGTCGTGGGTGACGACCGGCAGGTCGGGGTTGACCCGCAGCAGGACGTGGCTGCCGGGGAGGTGGCGGGCCACGCGCTCGGCGTCGGCGAGGGAGTCGAGGCCCAGCAGGGGCACCCCCAGCTCCTTGAGCTCGGCCAGCGCCGCCGGGGTCTTGACCGGGCCGTTGAGCAGCACCTCGGTGCGCTTGAAGCCCGCCGCGTAAGCCCGCCGCACCTCGCCCACGCTCACCGCCTCGAGGAACACCCCCCACCCCAGCAGGCGCCGCAGGATGCCCAGGCGAGGGTTGGCCTTCATGGCGAAGAAGACCTCGGCCTTGGGGAACGCGGCCCGCAGGGCGCCCACCCGGGCCTGGATCGAGGCGAGGTCGTAGGCGTAGAAGGGGGTTTCGTAGCGCTCCAGGGCCGACTGCAGGGCCGCTTTGAAGTGGGGGTTCAAGCCGCTCATCGGCCCTAGATTACCCGAGCCTCCTGAGAGCGGTGTGCCGCCGGGCACGGCGCGTGCGAGAATACGGCCATGCTCATCGGCGTCGCTGCCCAGTACCGCACCACCGGCGAACTCATCCGCACCAAGATCTGGGGCCTGCTCGAGCCCTACGTCAAAGCCCTCGAGGCCCAGGGGGCCGCCGTGGCGGTCATCCCGCCGCAGGCCCAACCCCGCCTGCCCGAGATCGCCCGCAGGCTCGACGGCATCCTGCTGCCCGGCGGGGTGGACGTGGACCCGGCCCACTTCGGCGAGGAGCCCATCCCCGAGATGGGCGAGGTCTCGCTCGAGCGCGACGCCCTCGAGCTCGCCCTGGCCCGCCACGCGGCCGAGCACGGCGTCCCGCTGCTGGGCATCTGCCGTGGCATCCAGGTGGTCAACGTGGCGCTGGGCGGCAGCCTCTACCAGGACCTCCCCGCCCAGGGCTTCAAGGCCGTGCAGCACTACCAGAAGTCGGAGTCCGGGGTGCTGGGGCACAGCGTGGAGCAGACCGCCCCCAGCCCGCTGCAAAGCCTCTTCCCCCAGCGCTTCCGCGTCAACTCCTACCACCACCAGGCCCTCAAGGACCTGGCCCCCGGCCTGCGGAGCGTCGCCGTCGCGCCCGACGGCGTGGTGGAGGCGGTGGCGCTCGAGGGCCACCCCTTCTACCTGGGCGTGCAGTGGCACCCCGAGCTCCTGCCCGAGCAGTGGGGCATCTTCCGCGCGTTCGTCGAGGCGGCTGGGGTGTCCGTGGCGGGTGGCCGGTAGCTGAAGGTGTCGTACGTCTTATACCCGGTTTGGGTGGATAGTCTCCCGATGGGAGGCTACCCACCCCGGCCGAAGGGAGTGCCCTGGGCTTCACAAAGATGTACCTCTGACGGATTTGAAGAGTAGCTTTGTGAAGCCGGTATTACGTCGTACGCAAGACGCGAGACGCTTTGGCCCTCGACGCTCGGCGCCCCTTGGCTGGCGGCCATCGACCCTTTACGATACCCCCGTGAACCTCGGCTTTCTGGCCTCGGGACGAGGCAGCAACCTGCAAGCGGTGATCGACGCCTGCCGGCGCGGGGAGCTCGCGGCCACGCCGCGGGTGGTGATCTCCAACAACAGCGCTTCGGGGGCGCTCGAGCGGGCCCGGCAGGCGGGCATCCCCGCGTATCACCTCTCGAGCCACACCCACGGCGAGGGGCTGGACGAGGCCATCCTCGAGGCCCTGCGGCGGCACGAGGCCCAACTGGTGGTGCTGGCGGGGTACATGAAGAAGCTGGGGCCGCGCACCCTGGCGGCCTACCGCAACCGCATCGTCAACATCCACCCGGCCCTGCTGCCGAAGTTCGGCGGGCAGGGGATGTACGGGATGAACGTGCACCAGGCGGTGATCACGGCGGGCGAGCGCGAGACGGGCGTGACCATCCACCTCGTGGACGAGGAGTACGACCACGGGGCCACCCTGGCCCAAGCCCGCGTGCCGGTGCTCCCCGGCGACACGCCCGAGACGCTGGCGCGGCGGGTGCTCGAGCGCGAGCACACCTTTCTCGTCGAGACGCTGGGCAAAATCGTCCGCGGTGAGATCCCCCTTGATTGACGAGCACGCCCTGCAGGAGGGCCTGGAGTACCTGCGCGAACGCGACGCGGCGCTGGCGGGGGTGCTCGAGCGCTTCGGCCCGCCCCCGCTGTGGGCGCGGGAGCCGGGCTTCGCCACGCTGGTGCACGTCATCCTCGAGCAGCAGGTCTCGCTGGCCTCGGCCCGCGCCGCCTTCGAGCGGCTCAAGGCGACCATTCCCGTCACCCCCGCGCACCTCCTCTCCCTCGACGACGCCACGCTGCGGGCCATCGGCTTCAGCCGCCAGAAGACGCTGTACGTGCGCCACCTGGCCCAAGCCGTCCTGGACGGCTTCGACCTCGACGGGCTGGCCGAGCTCGACGACCTCGAGGTCCGGCGCCGCCTCACCGCGCTCAAGGGGGTCGGGGCCTGGACCAGCGACGTCTACCTGCTGATGGCGCTGCGCCGCCCCGACGCCTGGCCGGCAGGCGATTTGGGTCTGCAGATCGCCGTGCAGGAGCTCAAGGGCCTGGAGCGCCGGCCCTCCCCGGCCGAGCTCGAGGCCCTGGCCGAGCCCTGGCGCCCCTGGCGGGCGGTGGCGGCGCGGCTGGCCTGGCACCACTACCTCAGCACCCGCCGCCCGCAGTAGCCGGGGCGTGTTAGCCTACCGGCAGGCGGCGAGCCCGCACTGGAGGTCCCACTGATGCCCTTCCGCCTCGAGTCCCCCCGGCTGATCCTGCGCCAGTTCGAAGCGCGCGACCTCGAGCCCTTCCTGGCCTACCGCTCGGACCCCCGAGTCGCCCGCCACCAGAGCTGGGACGCGCCCTACCCCCGCGAGAAAGCGGTGGCCTTCCTCGAGTGGGCCGCCCAGGCCCGGCCCGCGCCGGGGCAGTGGTTCCAGGCGGCCATCGAGTCCAAGGACACCGGCGAGACCCTGGGCGAGTGCGCCTTCTACTGGCTCGAGGACGGCCGGCAGGCCGAGATCGGCGTCACGCTGGCCGCGCAGCACCAGGGCAAGGGCTACGCCCGCGAGGCCCTGGAGCGCCTGCTGGAGTACCTCTTCGAGGACCTGGGGCTGCACCGGGTGCGGGCCAGTGCCGACGTGGAGAACCACGCCGCCTGGCACCTGATGGTCCAGCTCGGCATGCGGCTGGAGGGGCAATCCGTCGAGAGCCTGTGGCTCAAGGGCCGCTGGAGCAGCGAGTACCACTACGCCATCCTCCAGCGGGAGTGGCGCGAGCGGCGGGGCGCGAGCTAGCCACCCCCTCCCCCTACCCGGGCGGCCGGTGGTCCGGCTGCCCGCGCAGGCAGTTTATCGCACTCTTCACAGACGTTGCCTCCCATCCGGGAGGCAACGGTGCTGTGCAGGACAATGCAATCGAGTTGTGAATGGCTCAGTAATCGTGAAGAGCGCTCTAGTCCAGCACCGCCAGCTCCGACAGGACGAACGCGCTGGTGGGCTTAGGGTCTTCCCGGCCCACCAGCACGCCTTTATGCCGCAGGCTGGCGAGGGCCTCGAGGGTGTCGTCCGGCTCCCAGCCGAAGAGCTTGTGCACGTCGCTCAGCAGCGCGGCCCCCACCGAGCGGAAGTAGAGGGTGAGCAGGCGCTCGCGGGCCTCGAGGCTGCCGATGGGGCGGGCCTGCTCGAGCAGCTCCGGGTGGTGGCGGTGCACGCACTCGTAGACGAAGGCGTACTTCCAGCGCCCGGCCTCGGCCACCCCCACGGGGAGCACCTTGAAGTCGGCCTGGAGCTCGTCGAGGGCCTTGCCGAAGGCGTAGGGCTCGAGCCCGGCCTTGCGCCGCAGCTTCTGGGTGTGCGTCGCGCCCTCCCCCAGCAGCACCTCGTAGACGCGCTTGGCCGCGGGCGAGAGCCGCCCGGCCCGGAACTGCTCGAGGTAGTCGCTCTCGGGCTCGCCGTAGTTCTCCGAGAGGGCGTAGAAGTAGGGGGCGGCCTCGAGGGAGATCATGGTGGCCTTGCGCCGCAGTACCTTGGCGTAGTACCAGCGCTTTTGCCCCAGCGTGCGGTCCTTCCAGCCCCAGGTCTTGTGCCCCGAGTCGCGGTGCGAGGAGGCCACCGGGCGGTCCCCCGCCACCGCCACCCACAGGCTGGGCAGCTCGACCCCCTGGATGGGCCAGAAGAACACGAAGCCGCGCTCGTTCACGAAGCGCACCGCCCCCACCAGGCTCTTCACCCCCTCCGGTCTGTATGTTTCTGCCCGATAAGCCGCCAGTTGATTAAGCTCCACCGTACCAGCCTAAACCCGGCGGCGGGCCCGGGCCAAGGGGGGAAGCTCACGGTTTCGCCGTCCAGTGCATAGCTTTGACGCATAGCGCATACCGTGGTACGCTGAATCTATCAGCGCGAAAGGCGCTGCTTTTTTATTTCCCGCTCAAAACCTTACGCGCCCCTCGAGCCCCTCCCACACCCGGGCTTCGACCTCGGGGAATTGGGACGCCAGGTGCCGTAGGCTCAGGGAGGGGCGGTGGGCCAGGATGCGCCCGGCCAATTCGGGCTCGAGGCCGAGCTCGAGCAGGTCCTCCAGGCTGCACGTGTTGAGGTCGGGCGGCAGCGTGAAGCCCTGCTCGGGCGGGGTGGGGCGCACCGTGCGGACGGGCGTGAAGATCTGGGCCAGGCCGAGCATCACGCCGCCCAGAAGACCGGATAGCCGGCTGCGGGGCATGGCCCAGGCTAGCCCAGGGAATCGTGAGAAGACCGAGCCTCAAGGGGCGCGCTACTCGAGCGCCGCCAGGTAGTCGTAGAGGTCGGGGCCGCCCGGCAGCACCTCCACGCTGAGGTCTTCGAACTGGGCGTTGATCGTGGCGACCAGGCCCTCGAGGGTCTCCTTCTCGACGGTAGCCCCGTGGAAGAGGGTCATGATCTCGTACTCGCCGTCGGCCACGGTCAGGCGCAGCAGGTTGACCAGAGCCTCCTCGGGGGTCTCGGCCACCAGCACCAGCTTGTCGTTCTTCAGGCCGATGGGCTTACCTTCCTTGACCTCGAGGCCCTCCAAGCTCACGTCGCGGCTGGCGCGGGTGACCTCGAGCGTCACCGCGCGGGCGGCGGCCTCCTCCATCTCGGGCGCCAGTTCGGCGGGCTCGGCGTCGGGCTGGTAGACCACCGAGGCGGCCAGCCCCGCGCCCAGGGTGCGGGTGGGCACCACCACCACGTGCTTGCCCGCGCCCTTGGCGAGCTCGGCGGCCTGGTTGGCGCTCATGATCACGTTGGAGTTGTTGGGCAGCACGATCACGTTGGGGTTGGGCAGGCTCTTGATGGCGTCGAGGATGTCCTGCACGCTGGGGTTGGCGGTCTGGCCCCCGGCCACCACCCGCGCCCCGAAGCCGCGAAAGGCCTTGACCAGCCCCCAGCCCGCGGCCACCACCACGAGCCCCGTGGGCGGCGGGGCCTCGTCGGCGGCCCCGGCCATGCCCAGGATCTCGGTGTGCTGCTGCGACATGTCCTCGACCTTGGTGCGCACCATCTTGCCGTAGCGGGCCACCATCGCCAGCAGGCCGTCGGGGTCGTTGGTGTGGATGTGGCCCTTGACGTAGCCCTCGGCCCCCACCACCAGAAGCGAGTCGCCGTAGGGCGAGACCGCCTCGCGGATCGTCTCCACCGGCTCGGCCACGCCCTCCATCAAAAACTCGGTGCAGTAGCCGAACTCCTCCTCCTCGAAGGCGGTCTGGGCGTACTTCTCGATCTTGGGGGGCTCGGGGAGGGGCAGGCCCAGCACGTAGCCCTGCAGGCCCTCGACCAGGCGGATCAGACCCGCGCCGCCCGCGTCCACCACGCCGGCCTGCTTGAGCACGGGCAGCAGGTCGGGGGTGCCTTCCAGCGCCCGGCGCCCGGCGGCCAAAGCGGCCTCGAGCACCTCCTCGACGCTCACCGCCTTGCCCGCCGCCGACCTCGCCCCGTCGGCCAGGCCGCGGATGACGGTAAGGATGGTGCCCTCCACCGGCTTCATCACCGCCTTGTAGCCGGTCTGCTGGCCCTGCTCGAGGGCCCGCGCCAGCACCGCCGGCGTCAGGCGGCTCTCGTTCTTGATGGCCTCGGAGAAGCCCTTGAGGATCTGCGAGGTGATCACGCCGGAGTTGCCGCGCGCGCCCAGCAGCGAGCCGTAGCTGATGGCGCGGGCCACCTCGCCCATGCGCGAGGTGTCGGCGAGGTCGAGCTCGCGCCGCACCGACTGCAGCGTGAGGTGCATGTTGGTGCCGGTGTCGCCGTCGGGGACGGGGTAGACGTTGAGGGCGTTGGTCTCCTCGACGTAGACGGCGAACCAGTCGGTGGCGTAGCGGAAGGCCTTGGCTACGGCGTCGGGGGTCAGGGCCTCAGCCACGGCTCACCCCCACCACGTGCACGCGCACGGCCGAGAGGTCGGCCCCGGCCAGGCTCTTGGCCGCCCACTGCACGCGCTCGCCGATGTTGTCCACCACGGTGGGGATGCGCGAGCCGAACGCGACGACCACGTACAGGTCGGCGACGTACTTGCCGGGGGTGGCGGGGTCGGGCTTGACCACCACCCCCTCGCTGGCCTCGGCCTTGCCCAGGATGCGGCTGATGGAGTCGCGGATGCCGGCGGGGCTCATGCCCACCACGCCCGGCACCTCGTGGGCCGCCAGCCCCAGGATGGCGGCCAGGGCCCCTTCGGTTACGGTGATGTTGCCTTTCAAAACAAGCCTCCAGGAGCGCTGTGAGCCTCTAGCGCCTCGCTGCCAGCGCGTGAAGGCGGGTTGCAGCGACGAGCTACGGGCGATCAGCTATCGGCGTCATTCTATCAGCCGCGCCTCGAGGCGGCCCCAGTCCCTGCCGAAGGCCAGCATCACCGGCGTGCGGCGGGCGTCGTCGCGCAGCCAGACCTCGACGGTCGCCCCGTTCTGCGTGATGCGGTAGCCCAGCAGCCCCTCCTTGCTCTTGTTCAGCACCTCGGGCTTTCCCTGGATGACGGAGTTGAAGTCAACCATCTGCACGCTCTTGACGTCGGGGTTGACCCGCAGGAAGTAGAGCACCGAGAGGTCGTCGAGCACCTCGCGCACGTCGGCCTTGTAGCTGCGCTGCTGGCCGTTGGGCTCGATGACGGTCGCCACCAGCGGCTCCTGGCTGGCCGAGCGCTCGGCCAGCAGGCGGGTGGTCCCCTTGAAGGGCTCGACGAGGGTCTTGACGAAGCGCAGGGTGTGGAGCTGCTCGTTGACCACGCTCTCCACCTCGAAGCCGTAGCCCAGCAGCACCCCCAGCCCCTTGGGGATCAGCTTGCCCTGGAAGCGCCAGCCCGCGCCCTGGGCCTGCGCCACGACCTGCAGCTCGCCCGCTTCCACCCCTACCCAACTGAAGCGGTAGACCAATTTCTCCCCCGAGCTCCACGGCGTCTTCGCGGCCAGCGCCGCCGGGGCGGAGGCAATTAGCCCGATCAGTATCAGCCGGAACAATTGCATAGATTGGCGTTAGCTTACTAAAACCGGCGCGCCCGTGGATTAGGGGATGACGAGAACGGCTGCTAGACTTTTAACGCTCTATGGCGCGCATCCTGCTCATCTCCAACGGGCACGGCGAGGACGGCATCGCCTGCGCCGTGGGGCGGGAGCTGCGGGCGCTGGGGCACAGCCTCGAGGCCCTGCCGCTGGTGGGCCGGGGGGTGGCCTACGAAGAGGCCGGCTTGCGGGTGCACGGGCCGCGCAAGGTGATGCCCTCGGGCGGCTTCGTGCTCGACGACCCCGCCGCCTTCCTGCGCGACCTGCGGGCTGGCTGGCTGGGGATGAGCCTGGGGCACTGGCAGGCCGCCCGCCGCGCCGGCGCCGCCTCCGACGCCGCCCTGGCCGTGGGCGACGTCTACGCCCTGGCCGTGGCCCGCCTCCTCACCCGCCGCCCCACCTTCCTCGTGCAGTCGCGGGTCTCGCTGCGGGCCTGGCAAGGCCAAGGCCGGCGGGTGGACCAGGGCTACGTGGGCCTCGAGCGCCTCCTCATGCGGGGGGCCGCGCGGGTCTACCCCCGCGAGCCCGAGGGGGCCACCTGGCTCCGGCGGCACGGCGTCCCGCGGGCCGAGTACCTGGGCAACCCCATGCTCGACGCCGTGAGCGGCGAAGCCGCCCTAGGGTCCCCTCCCCCCTACCTGCTGCTGCTGCCCGGCTCCCGCCCCGACGCCTACTTCAGCCTGCCGCTGATGCTCGAGGCCTGCCGCCGCCTGCGCGAAACCGGCCTGACCCCCGTGGTGGCCTGGGCGGGCCTGGACCTGGGGGCCCTGCACCTGCCCGGCTGGTCCCGGGAGGCTACAGGAAAGCCTCAGGGCGTCGTGCTGCGCCTCACCCACCCCGACGGCACCACGGCCCACCTGGCGACCGGCGCCTTCCACCGGGCGCTCGAGGGCGCCCGCCTGGCCCTCTCCACCAGCGGCACCGCCGCCGAGCAGGCCGCCGGCCTCGGCGTGCCCCTGGTGGGCTTCCCCA
>NZ_QXDL01000106.1:0-14003 GCF_003574345.1 Calidithermus terrae | reverse complement strand
CCCCCGCTCCACTCCAGCAACCCCTGCCGCGCCAGGATCACCCGGCGCACGGCGGAGGGAGTGGTCTCGAGGGGTTTCATGTCCGGCGTTCGGCGCTTAGCGTCTTGCGTACGGCGTGGGACGTACGGCCTTTGGCGTTCGGCTCACCTCAGTTCTGCAACTCCCGGAACACCGCGTACACCCGCCCCCCCTTGGGGTAGGCCTCGAGGCTGTAGAGCGTGGGGTGCCCCGGCAGGGTGGCCTTGCCGCGGTAGGGCAGGCCGGTCTCGAGCGCCACCGCCAGCGGGTGGTCGCGGTGGACGGCCGCCCCCCGGCTCACCCGGTCGAAGACGCGCTCGTGCTTGGCGCTGAAGAACACCCGCAGGGGCTTGGCCCCCGCCATCAGCACCAGCGAGGGGGTGGGGCCGCGCTCGGCCAGGGCGATGATCGCCACCTCCTCCGAGACCTGGTGCCCCTCGGCGAGCTCGGGGATCAGGCGCGGGCTCTGGCCCTTGCGGGCGATGGCGGCCTCCACCACCTCCCCGGGCAGCAGCATCTCGGCGGCGCCCAGGTTGCACAGCGCCTCGAGCTGCGCCTCGAGCTGCCCCCCCTCGAACTCCTCGTGCAGGTCGGAGAGGACGTCGGCGTCGTTGCGGATGAGGTGGTGCATGACCTCGTGGGCCAGGGTGAAGCGCTGGCGCTTGGGGGGGGAGTCCTCGTCGATGACGATGCGCTGCTGCTCCTCGATGAAGGCCCCGAACTTGCCCTCGGGCAGCTTGGCGTACGCGAGCGAGACCCCGATCCCCCGCACCAGGCGTTCGGCGGTCAGCGGGGCGTGGGCCTGGCGGTACTCCCGGGCCATGCGGATGATCCTCGAGCGCAGGTCCATAGGCAGCCCATTATCCCCTACAGGAGCCGGTACATCTCCTGCACCACGTTCCAGAAGCGCGTAGTAGCCCGCACCTTGAGCCTGGACTCGATGAAGGCGTTGGGCGAGACGTTGCGCACGTTCTTGTCCAGCCGCGAGAAAACCTCCCCTGGCCGCGCCAGGACCACCTCGAGCTCCCTGTGCGGGGGCAGCGCCGCCGGCGCGGGCTCGCGCAGGAAGGTGACGAAGCGGCGGTGTGCGCCGCCGTCGGCCCCGAAGGGGTCGAGGCCGACGAGCTCGCGCAGGTGTTCCTCGGTCCGTACCATCACCGCCACGTCGCGGCAGCCTAAGGCGGGCATGAGCGCCTCGACCCGCCGGGCGACGGCCTCGGGGTCGGTCACGCCGCTCTGGAGCCAGACGTTACCGGTCTGAAGGTAGGTCCGGACGTCCTCGAAGCCCTCCGCCCTCAGCAGTGCCCGCAGGTCCTCCATGCGGAAGCTGTTGAATCTGCCCGCGTTGACCGCGCGCAAAAAGGCCGCGTAGCGCATGGCTCAGCGCACCCCCACGAAGATCGAGACCCGCTCGAGGTCCTCGTGGACCTCGTAGTCGTAGGCGTAAGCCCGCGCCGGGGCCCCCGGGCGGGCGAAGTACTCCCGGATCTCGGCCCAGGCCCGGGGAACGGCCTGCGCGGGCGAGCCCTCGGCGGTGAACATCAGGTAGCGCCCGCCCCGCACGTGCAGCCCGCTCAGGCCCGCCGGCGCGTCGTCGAGGCCGGGCACCTGGTAGCCCACCAGCACGGAGTACCCGCCCGCCGCGCCGCCGGCGTAGTCGAAGTAGACCGCGAAGGGCTTGCCCTTGGCCCGCAGCTTGGGGATCCGGTCCTCTAGCCCCTCCGTGTGGAAGCGCCGCCACAGGCCGGGGATGCGGGCGGTGGCGGGGTCGGCCTCGAGGGCGTCGGAGGTGCGGGCGCTGTAGCCCAGCACGTAGAAGTCCGACTCGGTGGTGGGGTATGGACGCTGCATGGCCCTATTCTCGCCTCGCCCCGGGGCGTTCGCGCCCTCCTTCGGTGGGGATCCCGAAATGCGAAGGGCGAACCCGAAGTTCGCCCCTGATGACGCCGGGTTGTGCTAGCCTTCCAGAACGCGCTTGAGGTGCAGGAAGATCTCGTACCAGTCGCGCTTGGACTCCGGGCGCTTGCCGCGCAGCTCGATGCGGGCGAGGGTCTGCTGCCACTCGGGGGTGATCTCCTTGCCCAGGGCGGGGTCGGCGAGCAGCTCGGCCAGGCCCTTGGGCAGCGAGGCCTCGGTGCGCTCGCCGTAGAAGTCCACGGGGGCGAGCAGGTCGTTGACGCTCACGCCGTAGGAGCCGGCCAGGGTCTGGAGGGTGTCGAGGCTGGGGTTGGTGCGCCCGCGCTCGAGGTCCGAGAGGTAGGGCACCGACAGGCCGCTCTTCTCCGAGAGGTCTTTCAAGCGCCAGCCCTGCTGGCTACGTAGTTCGCGCAGACGTTCGGCTAGTGTCATATCAAGGTCACGGTAGCACAACTGCCTTTTACGGTCAAGTCGTAATGCCCGGGCGCAGGGTATTGCATATGCATATGAGATTATGTTATGTTCATAACTGGAGGCCACGGATATGACCGCAAATGAGACTGTCTGGCGTTCGTTGGGACAAGGCAAGGCCCACCCGAGCGATGTCCTCAACACCCTCATCGAGATCGACAACCGCCGTGGCCTGGTCGGCCTGTGGGGCCTGGAGAGCGAGCTGCGCGACGCGCTGCCCCGGCTGCGCCCCCAAGCCCAGGCCCTCGCCCACGCCTGGCTCGAGGCCCTCGCCCTCTACCGCGCGAGCTACTACCCCGAAGGCCGCCTTTCCCGCCTCTTCAACCGCTTCCTCAACAAAGAACCCCAGGCCAAACTGGCCCGCGCCAGCTAAGCAGCACCCCTGCCGCTCGAAACTGCCCCGCCGTGGACGAAGCTCGAGCGGCTTTTCAGCGCGTCTTTATTCTGTTAACGACATAAGAGAGGCCCCTTTATGATGCAGAGCGTCGTCCAGGACAACCCCTTCCCCAAACCTTCCCCGCGCTTCTCGGCCTACGTGTTCGTCTCCTGCTACCAGCCCAGGCGGGTGCGCGAGGCCCTGCGGCAACTCCCCGGAGTGACCAAGGCCGACGTGCTGATGGGCAGCGGCGAGGTGGCCCTGGTCATCGAGGAGCACAACTTCGCCTCGCTCCAGGTGCGCCTCAGCGAGGTGCAGGCCACGCCCGGGGTCAAGCGGCTGTCGGTCAAGCTCGCGGCGTGAGGAGGGGAAGGGTCATGGAAGTCGTTCAGGAAGGTCCGTTCAAGGTCGTCGGCCTGAAGGTGGTGGCCCGCTGGGAGGAGCTGTGGCGGGAGATGCCCAGGGCCTGGGAGGAGTTCATCGCCCGGCACGGGGCCGTCGTGCACCGGCTGGAGCCCGCCTTCGTGGACGTGAGCCTCGGGAAGTCCGGGGACCTGTACGTGCAGGTCGTGGGCTCGAGGGTCCACGCCTTCGAGGACGTCCCGCCCGGCATGGTGGCTCTGGAGATCCCCGCCCAGCGCTACGTGCGCTACCGGCACGCCGGCCCGGTCGAGGGCATCGCCCTCTCCTTCGGGCGCATGTACGCCTGGGCCAAGGACAACGGCCTCGAGGCCGACGAATTCAAGCTCGACGTCGGCTACACCGCCGGCGGCGCCGAGCAAGAGCACGAGCTGTTCGTCCGGGTCAAGCCCTGACGGCCGGCTCGAGGACCCCGATTCGCCCCGAACGCGGGGCCTCATTCCCCAAGACGCAGGAGGAGCGTATGTGGAACAGCATGACCGGTGTGGACCTGGCGTTGCTCGAGCACAAGGAGCGCATCTCGCGCCTGCGCGAAGAAGCCCGGCTCATCCGCGAGTTGCGGCAGCTCTTGCGCGCGCGGGTTGGGGCCTACGTCTTCATCCGCGCCGAGCACCCCGCCCAGGTCATCGCGCAGGTGCGCCGGATCCGGGGCGTGGTCAAGGCCGACGCCCTGCAGGGCTCGAGCGAGGCCATCGCGGTGGTGGAGGGGGCCAGCCTCGAGCGCCTCGAGGCCCTGATCGGCCGCATCAAGAGCCTCCCCGGCGTGCTCGCGGCCAAGAGCAAGCTGGCCGCCTGACCCTCAGCGCGGCGGGCCCCTCCCGGCGTACACTGGGGCAACCCCCGTCGTGCAGCGCGTCGCCTGGGCCGGAGTTGTCACGGCGGGCCGTGGCGCCTGAACCCCGTGGAGGAGGTCGTTTATGCGGTGGACGGTCGTGCTCTTGGCGATGGCCCTGTCGGCCTGCAACCGGCCGGGTTCTGCAACCCCGGAGGCTCCCCCCGAGCCGGTAGGCCTCAGCCGCCAGGGCTGCAACCAGGGCGGCCTGTGGGTGGAGTTCCCCCTCGAGCAGGGCACCTACCGCATCACCCAGGCCGCGCCGGGCGTGGAGCCCATCCTCTACGCGAGCATGCCCGACGTGGTGGGCTACGGCACCCGGGTCGAGACCCCCCAGGCTAGCTTCAGCTTCGAGCGGCTGGAGGACGGGCGGGTGTGGACGGCGGAAGTGGTGGAGAACCGGTGCATTTGAGGGGCGATAGCCAATAGCCGGTAGCTGAACGCTAAGCGCGGGTCGTGCGTCGTACGCCGTACGTCGTACGTCTTACGCGAGACGCAAAACGCGAGACGCCTTTTCACCCCCCTTAGCAAGGGGGGCCGGGGGGGATAAACCCTCCCCGCGTGCGGGGAGGGGTCAACCACAGGCCACGGGCTTCGCCCTAGATTCGTGAGAACTTGAACGCTAGACATCTATGAACCTGGACACCACCCTGAACTATCTTCGTGAACACGGCGATTTCATCCAGCGGGCCCGGCTCGAGGCCTGGCTCGAGGGCACCCCGGCCTCCCTGCAGGTCGTGGAGGCGGCGCTGGGGGGGCAGCAGGCCGACGGCGGTTATCGTGCGGGCTGGTCGGGGGGGCGCAGTTCGCTCGAGGCCACCTGCGGGCGGCTGGCCCTGGCCGAGGCGCTGGGGCTGTCGGCGCGGCAGGCGCGGGTGGCCTCTGCCCTCGACTTCCTCCGGCAGCGCCAGGGGCTCGAGGGGGGCTTCGAGGAGCACCCCGGCCTGCGGGGGGTGGCCCCGCCGCGGGTGCGGCCCGGCTCGCTCGCCGCGCGGCTCTACCTCACGGCGCACTGCGGCTTCTGGCTCGCCGTCTACGGCCTGGACGAGGCCCGCGCCGCCCTGCAATTCCTGCGCGACCACCTCGACGCCGCCCGCCGCCTGCCCAGCCTCGAGGCGGCCCACGGGCTGGCCTGCGGCCTAGCGCTGAGGCTGGGCGACGCCGGCTTCGCCGAGGTGCTGGCCGACCATCTGCGGGCGCGGCTCGAGCACCTCCCCGCGCACGACCTGGCGCCCATGCTGGTCGCTGTGAGGCTGGGGGGCGTCTTCGGCGGCCACCCGCTGTGGCTCGAGGGCCGCGCCCGGCTGGCCGCCCTGCAGAACCCCGACGGCAGTTGGGCGGGCCCCGGCGGGCCGGACGCCGCCGTGACGCTCGAGGCGCTGCGCGCCCTGGCGCCGGCGGGCCGCGGGGCGAGGTGGCACCCGCCCGGCCACGCGCCGTACGCGCCCTAGTCGAAACGGGCCAGGAAGGCCTGCATGAACGCGGGCAGGTCGTCGGCGTGCTGGGCGGTGACGAGGTGGCCCTCGACCACCACGCGCTCGTCGAGGTAGACGGCCCCGGCGTTCTCGAGGTCCTCCCGGATCGAGCTGAAGCCCGTGAGGCGGCGCCCCTTGACCACCCCCGCGCTGATGAGCGCCCAGCCCGCGTGGCAGATGGCCCCCAGCGGCTTTTTCAGCGCGTCCACCTCGGCGATGAGACGGGTCATGGCCTTGTGGCGGCGCATGCGGTCGGGGGCGAAGCCCCCCGGCACGATCAGCCCGGCGAGGTCGCCGGCCCGCACCGACCCGGCCGCGGCCTTGGCCTCGAAGGTGAAGGGGGTCTTGCCGTGGAAGCTCCCCGGCTCGGGGCCGATCACCAGCGGCTCGAACCCGGCCTCCTGGACGCGGTAGTAGGGGTAGATCACCTCGCGCTCGTCGAAATAGTCCTCCAGCAGAATTCCGATCACGCTCACAGCCGGACCTCCTTGATGCGCTCGAGAAAGTCGTGGACGATGTTGCCGGTCACGCCCCAGATGTCGTAGCCCCGCCAGGGGTAGTGCCAGACCCGGCGCTTGAAGCCGCCCCCCGGCTGCACCAGCCCCGCGTCCTCGGGGTCTAAGGGCGGCTGGTTGAGGCGGGTCACCGCCCGCTCCTCGGCGTAGGCCGGGGCCTCGATGAGCTCCTGGATAGGCACCCACAGCAGCTCGCTCACCTCCTCGGGGTTGGGGGTGAGGCGCGGGGCGCGGGTGATGTGCCCCAGCAGCGGGAAGACCCGGTAGCCGAAGGGCGAGAGCGTGGGGTTGAGGTGGCCTAAGATCTCCACGGCGCCGGGCTCGAGGCCCACCTCCTCCCAGGCCTCGCGCAAGGCGGCCTGCTCGGCCGTCTCCCCGTCGTCGAAGCGACCGCCGGGGAAGCTGATCTGGGCGGCGTGGTGGGGCAGGTGCGCGGCGCGCACCGTGAACAGCAGGTGCCCCTCCCACACCGGCAGCAGCACGGCGGCGTCCACGAAGCCCTTGGGCAGCATCAGGGTCTGGGGCGGCCTGCTGACTAGGCTTTTGAGCAGTTCTGGTCGCATCGCTCCCGGAGCAGAACTTCCGGATTCACCTTCTCCCGGCGGCACAACGCCACCATCTGCCATAGTGCCTCGCCGAGGTCGCCCTTTTCGAGGGCCGAGATCACATCGGCGGGGGCGGCGGTGGGGGCCCCCAGCTTCTTCTGGATCTCGGCCGCCCGCGCCAGCGCCCCCAGGCTGCGGGGCACCTCGTCGCACGCCGAGGCCCGCGCCTTGCCCTCCGCCGCCTTGATGGCCCGCCAGTTGGCGCTGACCTCGGCCGCGGTGTCGGCCCGCACGTCCCCGAAGACGTGGGGGTGGCGGCGGATGAGCTTCTCGACGATGTGCCCCTCCACCTCGGCGTAGCTGAAGCTGCCCTCCTGCTCGGCGATCACGCTGTGGAAGGCCACCTGCAGCAGCACGTCGCCCAGCTCCTCGGCCAGCTCGTGGGGGTCGCCCTTGCCCATGGCGTCCACGGCCTCGGCGGCCTCCTCGAGCATGTACGGCCGCAGGCTCAGGTGGGTCTGTTCCTTGTCCCAGGGGCAGCCGTCGGGCGCCCGCAGACGGCGCATCACCTCCAAAAGCCTCTCCATGCCCCCAAGCTACCCCAAGGGGCTCAGGGGGATTGGGGGCTGGGTGCCCTCGAGGCGCGCGCCATCAGCCCCGCCGCCGCCAGCGTGGCCCCCACCATCAGCAGGCTCAGCACGTCCAGCCCGGCCCGCTCCCCCCACTGCCAGCCCAGCGGCCCCGGCGTCGGCAGCCCGGTGAGCCGCGTCAGCAGGAAGGCGGCCGGCAGCGGCAGCGCCACGAACACCCCCACCCGCGCCAGCGCCCGCTGGGAGGTGGGGGTGGGCTCGAGCAGCCGCGACAGCAGCAGCACCCCGCCGTAAGCCAGTTGCCCCGCCAGCAGCAGCATGAACAGCAGCGCGTACCAGAACCCCGGGGGCTGCTGGTCGAGGGTGAGGTCGCGCCCCGCGATCAGCGAGCCGCACAGCCCCCCGCCCAGGAAGGTCTGGCCGAAGCCCAGCAATTGCAGGAAGAAGGGCAGCATCAGCAGCGCCGCCGCCCAGGTGAGCCGGTCGTTCACGCTGCCAGTGTAGGGCAGAACACGGCCGGCGCCCAACCCACAGGGCGCCGGCCAACCGCCCGCCGCCCTACGAGCCCACCCGGCGCCCGCCCGGGGTGCGCTGGCCGGAGGCGTCCCACAGCAGGGCGACGCCCACCAGCACGCCCAGCGCCAGCAGGGCCAGCCACAGGCCCGGCTTCACGGTCATGAAGTACACCAGCGCCACGAGCAGGGCCCAGCGCAGGCGGGTGGCGCGGCGCAGCACCGGGTCGGCCATGCGCTCGAGCACCTCGGCGGGCACGGGGCCGTCGCCGCCGTGCGCGGCCCGGGCGATGGCGCCCATGCGCGGCCCGTCCACCACGCGCACCATCACCGCGACGAACACGAAGATCAGCAGCGAGAGGTTGACCCAGGCGATCTGGAAGCCCCAGGCCAGCGCGCACAGGGCGACGCCGCTGAAGAGCAGGAGGGGCGGGGCGAGCTTGAAGACCTTGGCGATCTGGCCGGTCCGGCCCATCTCCGCGCGCAGGGTCTTGAGGTCGGGGGCGTGCCGCATGGCCCGGAAATTGAGGGCCGAGACCAGCTCGGCCGCGAAGAGGGCCAGCGCCGCCGCGACGTGAACGAGCAGAATCCAGGGGTACAAAGCAACCATTGTTCAATCCTCCGATGGGGTTGGGCCTGCGGCCGCAACACCCGGGAGGATAGGCGGGGGGGCGTTAGCCGAGCGTTAGCACGCCCCAGTCCCGGCTCGCACGTTACCACCGCGTTACCGGGCCCGCGCTACATTCGGCCTTGGGGGTGGTTCGGATGCGCTAGGTGATCGCCCAGGACAGACCCGGCAATAGACCCTTCGCGAGGTTTCGCGCGCGCCACTTCGGGCCGGACCGCCGTTCCTGATGCGGCCAGGGTTTATCCGCCGTGGGCCACAGGATATTTCTGCTGAAAGTCTATTGAGGGGGAGAATTGCATGAACACGCTCGACGTAAAGCTCAGGCTGAACAACCTGCACTGCTTCGAGGAGGGCGACGGCATCGGCAGCGCGGAGCCCTACTTGTGGACGGTGTTCTTCAAGATCGACGGCGACACCGCCCGGGTGAGCCCGGCCCTGGCGCTCACCGGCACCGCCACCGTGCGCAGCACCCCGGGCAACCAGGGCGACCTGCCCAACCACGACGTAGACCCCGGCGAGAACGTGCCCGTCCCCGCCGCCATCGGCGAGTTCAGGACCCGGCTGAAGCCCATCCCCCTCGAGCAGCCCGTCGGCGGCGTCGAGGAGGTGGGCGGGGTGGTGGGGGTCATCGCGGTGCTGATGGAGGAGGACAACACCCCCAATTCGGCCATCGCCAAGGGACACGCCGCGCTCGACAAGGCCGTGCGCGAGAGCCTCGACGCGCTCGTCCCCACCCTGAACTTCGCGCACCAGGAGCCCACCGACGCCGAGATCGAGCAGATGAAGGCCCGGATCGGCGCGGCGGTGACCAAGGCCGTCAAGGACGACGTGAGCGTGTGGGAATGGCTGGGCGGCTTCGGCAACATGGACGACCGCATCGGCAGCGAGGTCTTCCGCTTCTCGCACAAGGAGCTCGAGCGGGCCGGCGCGGGTGGGCTGGAGATCCGCAAGCGCTTCAAGAACGAGGGCGACTGGGAGCTGCAGGGCCGGGTGACGGCCTCCCCGGTGAGCACCGCCGTGGGCCGCCTGCAGGTCACCCTGCGCGGCATACCCGCCGCCGCGGCCGTGGTCCCGGTGCGGGTGACGGGGCCGGGCTTCAGCAAGAGCGTGGGCCGCAGCACGACCCTGACGGACCTGCCCCCCGGCACCTACACCATCACCGCCCGCACCTTCACCACCGGCCTGCCGGGCAAGCCGACCTGCCGCTTCCACACGCCCGACCTCCCCACCCAGCAGCGGACGGTGGCGGTGGGCCAGACCGCCAGCGTCAGCGTGAGCTACACCTCGGAGCCGTGCGGGGCGTGAAGCGGCTCGAGCAGGGCCGCGTTGGTGGGGTTGTGGCGCAGGAAGCCCTCGCGGTGCCCGGCGGGGAGGCGCCCGGCGGCCCGGCGCACCCACTCCTGGGCCTCGCGGCGGCGGGCGGGGGCTTCGGGGTGGCGCAGGCCCTCGAGCGCCCGGACGTGGGCCAGCAGCACCTCGCCCCAGTAGAAGTCGGCGGGGTCGTACTCGGCGTGCAGCTCGAGGGCGCTGCGGGCGTGTGCTAGGGCCTCCTCGGGCCGGCCCAGGGCCAGCAGGGCCTGGGCCGCCCGGGCGTGGGCGGCGATCTGGAGGCCGCCGAGGCCGGCCTGCCGGCTTAGCTCGAGGGCCTGCCGCGCCCACGCCAGCCCCTCCTCCGGGGGGAGGAGCGCCGCCCGGGCCACGCAGGAGGCCCCCCGCAGGCCGTGGGAGGGGCCCGGCTCGGCCTCGAGCGCCCGCAGCGCCCCGGCGGCCTCCGGCCCGCCCAGGTGGAGCCACGCCAGCCGCAGATAGCCGCGCTGGTCGGGCGGGAGGGCCTGGGGGTCGAGGGCCTCGAGCACGCCCCGGGCCCGCTCGGGCTGCCCCAGCCCCAGGTGGGTCAGGGCCAGGGCCTTGGCCAGGAAGCCCCGGCGCCAGTAGGGCTGTTGCCGGGCGCGGGCTTGGGCGAGCTCGAGGTGCTCCAGGGCCGCGCCGAGCTCGCCCAGGTCGCGCAGGACGTCGCCCAGCAGCATGGGCACCGAGACGGCGAGCTCGCCCACCCCCTGCAGCGCGTCCATCAGGCCCATGGCCTCCTGCAGCACCTCGCGGGCCTGGCGCTTGTGGCCCAGCGCGCTCAGGCTCCAGCCCTGGTTGTTGAGCACCTTCAGCAGGGCGAACTCGTTGCCCGAGCGGCGCAGCGCGGCGGCGGCTTTGCGGTGGTGCTCCAGCGCCTCGCGGTGGCGCTCGAGCCCGTCGAGCACGATGGCGTAGCGCCCCTGGTTGGCGGCGAGCTGCTCGGCGTCGCCCAGCCGCTCGTAGAGGGCGAGGGCTTGCTCGAGCAGGGCGAGGGTCTCGGCGGGCTGCCCCTTGAGCCACAGCGCCGAGGCCAGGCTGGTGAGCAGCCGGGCCTCCAGGGCCGGGTCGCCGCTGTGCACGGCGAGCTCGTAGCCGCTGCGGGCCGCCTCCTCCACCCGCTCGCCCTGCCCGCTGCCCAGCAGGGCGTTGGCCCGGGCGTACCAGGCGCGGGCCTTCTGGTGGGGGGTGCGGGCGAGGGCGAACAGCCCCTCGAGCAGCGCGGGGTGGCCCTCGGCGGGCTCGAGCCGCAGCCGGACGTGGGTGAGGGCCTCCTGCACGTCGAAGCGCTGCTCGGGGGTGCCGTGCTCCTCCAGGACCTGCGCGGCCTGCCGGTAGAAGCGCTGCGCCTCCGCCAGCAGCGAGGCGCGCTCGGCCTTGCGGCCGGCCTCGAGCACGAACGGCAGCGCGCGCTCGGGCTCGCCCCCGGCCAGCCAGTGCTCGGCCACGCGGGCGGGGTCGGCCTTTTCCCGGGCCAAAGCGGCGGCCGTGCGCCGGTGCAGCAGGGCCCTGACCCCCTGGGGCATCCCCGCCGCCACGCTCTCGTGGATCAGGTCGTGGCTGAAGCGCTCCCCCTTGACCAGTTGGGCGCGCTCGAGCTCCTCCCAGGCCGGCAGCAGGCCCAGCGGCTCGCGCTCCATCAGCCGTGCGGCCAGCTCCAGCGAGAAGCCCTCGCCCGCCACCGCCACCAGCCGCGCCAGTTGCAGCGCCTCGGTGGACAGCCCCTCCAGGCGCCGCGCGATGATGCTGCCCACCTTGCCCGGCAGCCCCCCCTGGCCCGACCAGCCCTGCTCCAGGCGGTCGGTCTCGATGAGGTGGCGCACGGTCTCGAGCACGAACAGCGGGTTGCCGCCGGTGAGGCTGGCGAGGGAGTCGAGGTGGCGCTCGAGGCCGGGGATCCCGAGCTCGAGCACCAGCGAGCGCAGGGCTCCGGGGGGCAGGGGCTCGAGCCGGACGTGCAGCAGCGCCCCGGCCTCCTCCAGCCGCCGGAGGCGGTCCTCGAGCCCCGGGTGCAGCTCCCCGCTGCGGTAGGTGCCGATCACCCGCGGCGGGGCGGACCTGCTGGTGAGGTAGAAGGCCGCCTCGAGGCTGGGCAGGTCGAAGAACTGCAGGTCGTCGAGCAGCCGCGTGGCCTCGCCCTGGCTCGCCCGGCGCAGCAGCTCGCCCTGCGCCTCGAAGAAGCGCAGCTTGTCGGCCTCGCCCTGCAGCGGCGGGGGCTCCTGCCCGCCGGCCAGCTCGGGGAGGATGCGGCCGAGCTCCCGCCGCGCCCAAGGCGGCAGCTCGAGGCCCGGCTGCTCGCCCAGGAACTGGCGGAAGGCCCGCACGTGCGAGGCATAGGGCACCAGCGCGTCCCCCGGCCGCCCGCCGAAGGGCATGACCCGGCCCTTGGAGGCCGCGAACTCCAGCGCCAGGCGGGTCTTGCCGGTGCCCGGCTCCCCGCTGACCACGATGACCTGCCCGCGCTCCCAGGCGTCCTCCATCAGGGCCCACTCCCGCTCGCGCCCCACCAGCACCGGGGGCCGCTCGACGGACAGGGGAATGCGCCTGCGGGCGCCGGCCGGCTGGGGGGCCAGCCCGCCCCGCTCGATCTCCTGGGCGAGGGCGCGGGTCTCGGGCAGGGGCTCGACGCCCAGCTCCCGCCGCAGCACCTCCAGGCAGCGCCGGTAGGCCCGCAGCCCCGCCGCCCGGTCGCCCAGCAGGTAGTGCAGCCGCATCAGCCGCCGGTGCGCCGCCTCCGACACCGGGTCCTCCTCCAGCAGCCGCTGCGCCCACGACAGCGCCTCGGCCAGCCGCCCCTCGCGCTCGAGGCCCTCGCACAGCAGGCCCAGCCCCTCCCGCCGCAGCTCGCGCAGCCGCTCGCGCTCGTGGAGCAGCCACTCCTCGAACTCGGGGCAGTCGTCGTAGTCGTAGCCCTCCAGCAGCCCGCCGGGGTTCTCCGGCGGCAGGTCCCCCCGCCCCGAGGCCACCCGGCTCTGCAGCTCGGCCACGTCGCTGTGCACCCCCGGCCCCAGGCCCAGCGGGTCGGTGCCCTCGAAGAGGCCGGCGTAGCGGCGCAGGCCGAACAGCGCCTGGCGCAGGTTGTTGCGGGCGGAGGCGTCGGGGCCCCCGGGCCACAGCAGCCCGGCGAGCCTCGAGCGCGGGGTGGGCCCCTCCAGCGCCAGGTAGGCCAGGATCGCCGCCGGCTTGCGCTCGAGCCCCGCCGCTCGCCCCTGCCCCACGAGGGCGGGCTGCCCCAGCACCCGCAGCTCCCACGACTCCATGACTGATTGTAGTTAGGCCCCGCCCCCTCGGTCTTGAAGCCGTTCCAGGCTGCTCGAGCGCCACGGGAAAACCCCCTCTTTGGGGAGGGGGCGAATTCGCCGGGCGCGGTCAGGCGGGCCGTCGCTCGAGGCGCAGCCGGGGGGCCGGGCGGCGCGGGGCCTGCGCGGTCTGCCGCAGCAGGGCCAGCAGGCGGTAGGTGCGGGCTTCTTCGTGGCGCTGGGCGCGGTGGTGGCGGGCTAGCTCGTGGTGCAGGTGGTTCGACATGGTCTCTCCTTGCAAAAGGTGGGCCCCGGCCTGAGGAAAGCCGGGGCGCATGAGGAGGCTCGGAATCTCTCGGCAGCTATGGGTACATCGAATGTGCGAACGTCAGGACCATACTGGGGACCTCCCTCGCTGCGTTTGGTGACCTGAACGCTTCCCAATCGCAACACGGTGAGGATACGAACCCGGGCGTTATGCGAGCGTTAGTTTTTTGGGGGGTAAGATCGAAGGCGGTTTATGTGCGATTCCGAAGGGATTTACTGGCCCGATTACGGGGGTGGGGGCATCGTCAACCTGGTCGCCAGCCTGGCCGGCGTTTTCGGCCTCGAGACCGGACACCCCCCCTTCGCGGGCGAGCTGCCGCTGGAGGGCGCGGAGCGCGTGCTGCTGCTGGTCATCGACGGGCTGGGCCACCTCCAGCTCCGGCGCCACCTGGCCGGGGGGGACATGCCGGGGCTGCGGGCGGTGCTCGAGCACGGGGCCGCCTACGGCGTGGCGACGTCGGTCTTCCCCAGCACCACCATGGCGGCCATGACCACCTACCACACCGGCCGCACCCCCGCCGAGCACGGCTACCTGGGCTTCAGCGTCTACCTGCCCGAGCGCGGCTGCGTGGTCAACCTCATCGCCACCGCCGACCTCTACGGCAACCCCCTCCCCGACCCCGAGTTCCTGGCCGCCGTGCCCTCGCTCTACGAGCGCCTGGCCGCGCTGGGGGTCGCCTGCTGCACGGTGAGCCCCGCCGAGTACCAGGGCAGCTTCCTCAACCGCTGGTACTTCCGCGGCTGCGCCTACGTGCCCTACCACGCCCCCAGCACCCTCGCCAGCCTGATCC
>NZ_QXDL01000105.1:0-14035 GCF_003574345.1 Calidithermus terrae | reverse complement strand
GACGTTGACCGAGCCGCTGCCCCGCCTGTACTTCGGCCTGGGCGCCGCCTACCCCATCGAGCCCCCGGCCGCCGGCCCCGTCGAGCAGGCCCTGGGCATCAGCGCCTTCATCGGCGCGCACGACGTGATCTTCGGCTTCGGCCCCCGCGTCGGCGTGGACTACTCCTTGGGCAGCGGCTCGGTCAACGTCACCGCCTACCTGGTGCGCAACTTCAACCGCGGCGCCTTCTTCGACCCCTACCTGGGCTTGGGCGTGCGCTACGACACCACCAGCGCCGCCGCGCTGCCCCTCTACGGCGACGCCGTCCTGGGCGCGGGCTTCAACTTCTCCCGCAACTTCGGCCTCTTCCTCGAGGGCAACCCCGGCTTCGGCGACAACCTGAGCTTCCGCTTCGGCGTGCGCGCGGGCCTGAAGGTGGCCTTCTAGGCCCACAGCATCCGCTCCTGTTTCCACGAAGCCCCCGGATCACTCCGGGGGCTCGGTTTATCGAGTGCGGGTAGCTGGGCTTCTAACGCTGGGCGCGGGTCGTACGTCTTGCGTCGTACGTCGTACGCAAGACGCCAAACGCAAGACGCCAGACGCCGGTCGTACGTCCTACGTCGTACGCCGTACGCGAGACGCGAGACGCCCCTTCTTCACCCCCCTTAACAAGGGGGGCTGGGGGGATAAACCCTCCCCGCGTACGGGGAGGGAAGAGGAAGGGTTCACCACAAGCCACAGGCAAAACGCTGGTTGCCTGTGGCGTTCGGCATTCGGCGTTTAGCGTTCGACGCTCAGCATTCCGCGCCCGATCACTCCCACTTCCAGTCCTTGAACTGCTCGCGGAGCTGGGCCTTGAGGAATTTGCCTGTGCTGGTGCGGGGGATTTCGCTGACGAAGACGAAGGCGTCGGGGAGCCACCACTTGGCGACTTTGGGCTCGAGGAAGGCCCGCAGCTCTTCGGGGGTGGCGTTCATGCCTTCCTTGAGGACCACGGCGGCCAGTGGGCGTTCGGCCCACTTAGGGTGGGGGATGGCGATGACGGCGGCTTCCTTGACGGCGGGGTGGCCCATGAGGGCGTTCTCGAGGTCGAGGCTGGAGATCCACTCCCCGCCCGACTTGATGAGGTCCTTGGTGCGGTCGGTGATCTTGACGTAGCCCTCGGGGTCGATGGTCACCACGTCGCCGGTGCGGAACCAGCCGTCGGGGGTCCACTTGCCCTGCTCGCTCTCGAGGCGGAAGTAGCTCTGGGCCACCCAGGGGCCGCGCACCTCGAGCTCGCCCATGCTCTTGCCGTCCCAGGGCACCACGCCCCTCTCGCCCACGGCCCGCACCTCGACCAGCGGGGTGGGGATGCCCTGGGTGGCGCGGTAGGCGTACTGCTCGTCGGGGGAGCGTTGCTTGAGGTGGGGCTTGAGGCGGCTCGTCGTGCCCAGCGGGCTGGTCTCGGTCATGCCCCAGGCGTGCAGCACCTTGAGGTTGAACTCGTCGAAGCCCCGGATCATCGCCTCGGGGGCGGCTGAGCCGCCCACCACCATCTCCATGCCGGGCACCAGCTTGAAGCGGGCGGGGTCTTTCTGCAGGGTTTGCAGCACCCCCAGCCAGATGGTGGGCACCCCGGCGGTCTTGGTGACGCGCTCGCCCTCGTAGAGCTCGAGCAGGCTCACCGGGTCGAGGTGCGGCCCCGGCAGCACCAGCTTCGAGCCGGTCATCACCCCGGTGAAAGGCAGGCCCCAGGCCATCACGTGGAACATCGGCACCACCGGGCACAGCACGTCCTGGGCCGAGAGGTCGAGCGCGTCGGGGAGGGCGGAGGCCAGGCTGTGCAGGAGGGTCGAGCGGTGCGAGTAGACCACCCCCTTGGGCTTGCCGGTGGTCCCGGAGGTGTAGCACATCCCCAGCGCCTCGCGCTCCTCGAGCTCGGGGTACTCGAAGCCGCCGCCGGCCTCCGCGATGAACGCCTCGTAGTCGGTGAGCCCTTCGGGCACGGGCTGCCCGGTGAGGGGCACCACGATGACCTTCTCGAGCTTCACGTGGTCCTTGATGGCCTCGTAGAGCTTCAGGAGCACGTCGTCCACGATCAGGAAGCGGTCTTCGGCGTGGTTGACGATGTAGGCGATGTCGGAGGGGTGCAGCCGCAGGTTGAGGGTGTGCAGCACGCCCCCGGCCGCCGGGATGCCGAAGTAGGCCTCGAGGTGGGCGTAGGTGTTCCACGACAGCGTGGCGACCCGGTCGCCCTTGCGTAATCCCGCCTTCCGCAGCGCCGCCGCCAGCGCCCGGCTGCGCCGGTAGAAGTCGGCGTAGGTGTAGCGGTGCAGGCTCCTGTCGGGCAGGCGCGTGACGATCTCCTGCCGGCCGAAGAGCCCTCTGGCCCGCTCGAGCAGATGGGGCAGGGTGAGGGGAAAATCCATCATGGTCGACTGCATGGCGTTCTCCTTTGCTGTGCGAAAAGCCTACCGCTTTTTGCGTGAACAGAGCATAAAAAGGCCAGCCCTCACCGCTGGGGGGCTGACTTGCTTTTTGGACTCCTGGGTATAAGGCACGGACCGTCAGCCGTAAGCATGGGGCCTGTGGCTCGTCTAGGGCCCGAGGCCGAGGGCCGAGGCGTTTTGCGTCTCGCGTTCGGCGTACGACGTAAGACGTACGCCGCAGGACATACGCCGTATGACCCGCCATCAGTCCCCGCCATAAGCCATACACATTCCACATTCCCCGTTCAGGACAATCGTCTCTTGCTCCAACCCCCTTTACAGCCGAGCATTAACACAAAGTTCCGAGCCGTGACGACCCCAAGGGCCGCCCTGGCCGAGGAAGCCACCCGGTGCAGCCGGGGGCCTCTCTCCGGGGCCAGCCGGGTAACCGACTGACCTGCTGAGCGCAAAGGAACTGCCTCCGGGCGGTTCCATTTTTGCCGCCGGGGGTCTGGAGGGGGTGAAGCTGTGGAGGCAACACGTCGGCTTGGACTCGAGCTTGGGCTGGTGCTGGTGCTGATCGGCCTGCTCTTTTGGGCGGCGGCACAGGGGCGCACCGCTTACATCGGCACGTTCACCAGCCTGCTCAGCGCGGCTAAAGGGGCCAGCCTGGGCTCGCTGGTCCCCGGAACCCAGGTGGCGGTGCTCAAGGAGCAGGCCGGCTTTAGCCAGGTGCAGATTCAGGGCTGGTCGCCCCAGGGGGGAAGCAGCGCCCTTTTCGCGGCCAAGGGCCAGCGCATCCTCCTGGCGAGCTTCACCGGCAAGGTGCAGCGCCGGGTAAAGGGCCAGGGCAAGGACGAGGGGGGCGCAGTCTGGGAGCAGGTGGAGGTGGTGGGGTGGGTGCCCAAGAGCGCTTTGATCGCCGACGTGAACACCCTGTGGAAGCAGGCGGGTGCCCTCTACCAGCAGCGCTGCAGCACCTGCCACGCCCTGCCGGAGACCGGCAAATTCACGGCGAACCAGTGGCCGCCGATCATGCGCGGGATGGGCCCGCGCTCGGGGCTCACGGCCGAACAGACCCAATTGCTCACGCGCTACGCGCAGGCCCACGCCAAGCGCTGATGGGGGAGGATCGTATGAAGAAGATTTCGCGGCGGAAATTCTTGCAGGCCACGGCGGCCACGGCGGCGCTGGCCTCGGCGGCGGCGCAGAGCCCTTCGGGAGCCATCCTCGAGCGCTCCAACCGCATCAGCGCCAACCACTGGGGCGCTTTTTACGTCAACGTGCGCGGGGGGCGGATGGTGGGCGTGACCCCTTACGTCAAGGACGCCTACCCCACGCCCATGCTCGAGGCCATGGCCGACCGGGTCTATGCCCAAAACCGCATCCAGTACCCCATGGTGCGGGCGAGCTACCTGCGCGACGGCCCGGGCGCCGACCCCACGTTGCGCGGCGCCGAGCCCTTCGTGCGGGTGAGCTGGCGCGAGGCCTTCGACCTGGTGGCGAAGGAGCTCAACCGGGTTAAGAAGGAGTTCGGGCCCCCTAGCATCTTCGCCGGCAGCTACGGTTGGTACGACGCGGGCCAGATCAACAACCCCCCGGTGCTGCTGCAGCGCATGCTGCGCCTGCACGGCGGCTTCGTGGGCGGGACCGGCGACTACAGCACGGCGGCGGGCCAGGTCATCATGCCGCACGTGGTGGGGACGCTCGAGGTCTACGAGCAGCAGACCGCCTGGCCGGTGATCCTGGACAACACCCAGCTCATCGTGCTGTGGGGCGCCGACCCCCTGCTCAACTGCCAGATCGGCTGGGCCCCCGCCGACCACTACGCCTACGGGGCCATCGAGGAGCTCAAGAAACGGCGGGGCCGCATCGAGGTGGTCTCCATAGACCCCCGCGTGACCGACACCGCCCGCTACCTGGACGCCCGCTGGATCGCCCCCCGCCCCGGCACCGACACCGCGCTGATGCTGGGCATCGCCCACGCCCTCTACAGCGAGAAGCGCCACGACCAGGCCTTCCTCGACAAGTACACCGTCGGCTTCGCCCGCTTCGCCGAGTACCTCACCGGCAAGAGCGACGGCACCCCCAAGACCCCCGAGTGGGCCGCGAACATCAGCGGGGTGGAGGCCTCGGTGATCCGCAACCTCGCCCGCCAGATGGCCGCCAAGCGCACCATGCTGATGGGCGGCTGGGCCATCCAGCGCCAGCACCACGGCGAGCAGGCCCACTGGATGCTGGTGACGCTGGCGGCGATGCTCGGCCAGATCGGGCTGCCCGGCGGCGGCTTCGGCCTGAGCTACCACTACGACTCCGGCGGCAACCTCACCGCGAGCGCCCCCGGCCTGCCCGGCATCACCTCCGGCGCGGCCTCGGGCGGGGCGGCCTGGCTCTCCAAAGACGCCAACGCCATTCCCGTAGCCCGCGTGGCCGACATGCTCCTCAACCCCGGCCAGCCCTTCGACTTCAACGGCAAGCGCCAGACCTACCCCGACATCAAGCTCGTCTACTGGGCTGGCGGCAACCCCTTCGTCCACCACCAAGACCGCAACCGCCTGATCCAGGCCTGGCAGAAGCCCCAGACCGTCATCGTGCAGGACCCTTTCTGGACCCCCACCGCCAAGTTCGCCGACATCGTGCTGCCCGCGAGCACCACCTTCGAGCGCGACGACATCGCCCAGGTGGGGAGCTACTCGAGGGTCCGCATCGTCGCGATGAAGAAGGCCGTGGAGCCTCTCTACGAGTCGCGCAGCGACTTCGAGATCTTCGCCGAGCTCTCGCGCCGGCTGGGCTTCGGCCCCAAGTTCACCGAGGGCCGCGACACCCTGGGCTGGGTCCGCTTCGTCTACGGCGAGGCCCGCAAGCAGGCCGCCCAGCTCAAGCTGCCCATGCCCGACTTCGACACCTTCTGGAACGGCACGGGCGTGGTGGAGTTCCCCATCCCCGGCGAGTCCCGCAGCTTCGTGCGCTACGGGGACTTCCGCAAAGACCCCATTCTGAACGCCCTGGGAACCCCCTCCGGCAAGATCGAGATCTACTCCAAGACCATCGAGGGCTTCAAGTACGACGACTGCCCGCCGCACCCCACCTGGCTCGAGCCCGCCGAGCGGCTGGGCAGTGAGAAGGCCCGCCAGTACCCGCTGCACCTGTCCTCCCCCCACCCCAAGTACCGGCTGCACTCCCAGCTCAACAACACCTGGATCCGCCGCTGGTACGAGGTGCACGAGCGCGAGCCGGTGTGGATCAACCCGGTGGACGCCGAGGCGAGGGGCATCCGGAACGGCGACGTGGTGCGGCTGTTCAACGAGCGCGGCCAGACCCTGGCCGGGGCCGTGGTCACCGACCGGGTGCGCCGGGGCGTGGTGGTGATGGCCGAGGGCGCTTGGTACGACCCCGCCGAGCCCGGCAAGGTCGGGGCCTTGTGCAAGCACGGCGACGTCAACGTGCTGACCATCGACCGGGGCACCTCCAAGCTGGCCCAGGGCAACATCGCCCACACCGCGCTGGTGCAGCTCGAGAAGTTCGGCGGCGAGCTCCCCGAGGTCACGGCCTTCGACCCGCCCAAGAGTGCTGAGCGCGGCTGAACCCGCTCGCTCCGAGGCTGAGGCCGGAAAGCCTCAGCCTTTCGTGTGTGTCTAAAAGGCCCGTAGCCCCGCCGGGGTCTCGAGCTCGGCCCTGAGCTCGGTCCGGTCGGAGGGCTCGAGCTCCAGCCCCAGCCCCAGCGCCCCCAACCGGGCCCTGACCCGCTCGGGGTGCGGGTGCGAGCCCCACAAGCGCCGCAGGCGGCAGCCCACGTCGGGGAGGCGGGTGGTGGGGTGCGGGGTGTCGCCCCAGGCGATCAGGGTGGGGACCAGGCCGCCCTCGAGCAGCGCTCCGTCGTCGGGGACGGTGATGTCCCACTCGAGGTCGCCCCGGCTCATGCGGTGGACCCGGCCCAGCTCCGGCACCGCCGCCACCGCCGCGCGGAGGTCGTCGGCGCGGGCGACCCAGTGAATCAGGCGGGGGGACTCGCGCAGCTCGGCCTGGAGGCGGGGGTTGTCCAGCCCGAACCAGCGCGGGCGGCCCGGGTCGGCGCCTTCGGGGTCGAGGGCGATGACCTCGAGGTACACCCCCTCGCCCAGGCCCAGCAGGCGGTTGTGGGTGCCCATCCGGAGGTGCCGCCCGCCGGGGCTGAGCGGCACGCCCAGCAGCCCTTCGACGTACGCGGCACCCTGCTCGAGGGTGTGCGCCGCGATGACGAGGTGATCCAGGACGGCCCTCACCACGCCCCCCGGCTGAGGCAGACCTCCCACAGCGGGCAGCCCTCGCACAGCGGCTTGCGGGCGGTGCAGCGGTAGCGCCCGAAGAGGATGAGGGCGTGGTGGGTGAAGACCCACTTCTCGCGCGGGAACAGGCGCTCGAGGTCCCCCCCGATCTTCTCGGGGCCGCGCTTGTCGGAGAAGCCCAGCCGGCGGGCCAGCCGGGTCAGGTGGGTGTCCACCGCGATACCCGGGACCCGGAAGGCCGCGCCCAGCACCACGGTGGCGGTCTTCCAGCCTACGCCGGGCAATTCCTGCAGCTTGGCCCTGTCCACCGGGATTTCCCCGCCGTGCTCCTCGACGAGCTTGCGGGCGAGCAGCACGAGGTTGCGGGCCTTGGCCCGGTAGAGCCCGATGCTCTTGACGTAGGGCTCGACCTCCTCCGGCGTGGCCCGCGCGAGGCTGGCGGCGTCGGGGTAGCGGGCGAAGAGGGCAGGGGTGGCCTTGTTCACCGAGGCGTCGGTGGCCTGCGCCGAGAGCACGGTGGCGACGAGCAGTTCGAAGGGGTTGCGGTGCTCGAGCTCGGTCGCGGCGTCGGGGTAGAGCTCCTCCATCACCTCCAGCACCCGCGCCGCCCGGGCCTGCTTGGCCTCGAGCGGCTCATCCGGCAACACCGGGGCGGGCGGGGCGCCGGGCGCTTCGGGTCGGCTCTTCTCGAGGGCCTTCGCCCTTTGCTTTCCTCGGGTGACGCTTTTGCCTGCCACGTCCTGAAGTGTATCGCTGATAGCTGATAGCCGGTAGCTGAGCGCGGGGCGCGCGTCCTACGTCGTACGTCGTACGTCGTACGTCGTACGTCGTACGCCAAACGCAAAATGCCAAACGCAAGACGCAAAACGCAAGACGCCTTGTTCCCCCCTTAGCAAGGGGGCTGGGGGGGATAGCCCCTCCCCGTGCGCGGGGAGGGCAGGGGAGGGGTAACCACGGGCCACGAGCCACTATGCCTCCACTAACTCCCCCGGATACCGCAACCCCCACTGGGCTCGGAACGCGTCCATGACCTCCATGACCGCGATGGTTTCGGACAGGGGCATGACCTCCGACTCGAGCTTTCCCGCCCGGATGCAGTTCATGGCCTCGAGGGCCTGGAACTGGTCGCCGTGGCCTTCGTAGGGGCACTCGAGGGTCTCGGCGTGGCCGTTTCTGTGCAGCACCAGCGACTTGGCGCGGTACCAGGGGCTGGGGATCTCGACGTAGCCTTCGGTGCCGTAGAGGTAGGCCGCGACGGTGGTGGGGGTGTGGAGGCTCGAGATCAGCGTCGCCATGCGGCCGTCGCGGTAGCCCAGCAGCAGGACGGCCTGCTCGTCCACGCCGGTGGGGCCCAGGTAGACCTGGCTGTCGAGGCGTTCGGGCTTTCCCCAGACCATCGAGGTGAAGGAGAGCGGGTACACGCCCACGTCGAGCAGGGCGCCCCCGGCGAGTTCGGGGTTGACGAGCCGGTGCTCGGGGCCCACCTGGGCGCGGAATCCCATGCTGACCTGGATCATCCGCACCTCGCCGATGACCCCCCGCGCCAGCAGCTCGCGCAGCTTCACCATGTGCGGCAGGAAGCGCGTCCACATGGCCTCCATCAGGAAGAGCCCCTTCTGCCGGGCCTTCAGGGCCATGCGGCGCGCCTCGAGCGCGTTGTGGGCGAAGGCCTTCTCGCACAGCACGTGCTTGCCGTGCTCGAGGCACAGCAGGGTGTGGGCGTAGTGGTGGCTGTGGGGCGAGGCCACGTAGATGACGTCGAGCTCGGGGTCGGCGGCGAGCTCGGCGTAGCTGCCGTAGCGGCGGGGAATACCATACTGCTCCCCGAAGACGTGGGCGGCCTCGAGGCTCCTCGAGCCCACCGCCCAAAGCTCGGCCCCCTCGAGGCCGCGCAGGGTGTCGGCCAGCCGCCCCGCGATGCGCCCGGTGCTCAGGATGCCCCAGCGGATCTTGTCCATTCCCACATTGTAGGGGGCGCCCGAAAGCGCCCCCAGCTATGGTTTCCGCCCCGGCAATCAGGAAGCCGTCAGCGGTCAGCCATAAGCAAAAGGCTCGAGACCCGCGGCCTGTGGCGTGTAGCTACCCCTCCCCGTCCCTCCCCGCGTGCGGGGAGGGGCTATCCCCCCCTAACCCCCCTTGCTAAGGGGGGTGCCAAGGCGTCTGGCGTTTCGCGTCTTGCGTTTGGCATTTTGCGTTTGGCGTAGGACGTACGACGTACGACGTAGGACGCACGCCGCACGACCCGCGCCCGGCTACCGGCTATCGACCCTCGACCCTCGACCCTCTAGTACGCCTTAGCGAACAGGATCCGCTTGCCATAAGCGCTCGGCTTGCCGCAGCGGACGCAACTGCCGTGGGCTTCGGGCTCGTCGAAGGGGATGCAGCGGGTGGTGGCGGTGGTCTCGGCCTTGATCTGCTTCTCGCACTCCTTGTCGCCGCAGTGGAAGGCCTTGACGAAGCCCTGCTCGACCTTTTCCTTGAACTCCTCGAAGCTGTCCACTTCCCAGGTGTGGCTGTCGCGGAACTCGAGCGCCCGCTGGTAGAGCGCCGCCTGGAAGGCCTCGAGCTTGTGCGGGATCTGGCCCACGACCTCGGCGAGCTGCACGGTCTCCTTGCCCCCCAGGCGGCTCGCCAGCACGGCGGTGCCCGCCTCCACGTCGCGGGGGCCGATCTCCAGGCGCAGCGGCACGCCCTTGAGCTCCCACTCGTTGAACTTGAAGCCGGGGCTGTACTGGTCGCGGTCGTCGAGCACGACGCGCACGCCCGCGGCCTTGAGGTCGGCGGCCAGCCGCTCCACCGCGGGCATCACCTGCTCGCGGGTGTCCGACTTGTAGATGGGCACGATCACCACCTGGACCGGGGCGATGCGCGGGGGCAGGATCAGGCCCTTGTCGTCGCCGTGGGTCATGATCACCGCGCCCACCATGCGGGTGGAGAGCCCCCAGCTCGTGGTGTGGACGTACTTGTTCTGCTGGTCGCGGTCCTGGAACTGGATGTCGAAGGCCTTGGCGAAGTTGGTGCCCAGGTAGTGGCTGGTGCCCGACTGCAGCGCCTTGCCGTCGCGCATCATGGCCTCGATGGTGGTGGTGTACACCGCCCCGGCGAACTTCTCGCTCTCGGTCTTGACCCCCTCCCACACCGGCACCGCGGCCCACTCGCGCGACATCTTGGCGTAGACGCCCAGCATCTGCCGCACCTCGGCCTCGGCCTCGGCCTGGGTGGCGTGGGCGGTGTGGCCCTCCTGCCACAGGAATTCGCTCGTGCGCAGGAAGGGCTTGGTGCGCAGCTCCCAGCGCACCACGTTGCCCCACTGGTTGAGGAGCTGGGGCAGGTCGCGGTAGGTGCGCACCCACTTGGCCCACATGTGCCCGATGATGGTCTCGGAGGTAGGGCGCACGGCGAGGGGCTCCTCGAGCTCCTCCCCGCCCGCGTGGGTCACCACCGCGAGCTCGGGCGCGAAGCCTTCGACGTGCTCGGCCTCCTTCTGGAAGAAGCTCATGGGGATGAAGAGGGGGAAGTACGCGTTGGTGTGCCCGGTGGCCTTGAACATGTCGTCGAGGGCACGCTGGATGTTCTCCCAAAGCCCGAAGCCGTAGGGCCGGATGACCATGGTGCCGCGCACCGGGCCGTAGTCCACGAGTTCGGCCCGTTGGATGACTTCGTTGTACCACTCGTTGAAATCCTGGCTCTGCGGGGTGAGGCCTTTCTCCTTCGCCATACCGCACCATGATACTTGCTCACTCCGGCCCCGGCCGCCGTGCCGTGGCCCCGCCGCGGGCCTCCGGCTCCCTCGAAACGGCGGGCCTGCTCCCGCAATTTCGGCCCTTCGAATGGCTGTAAATTGCCTCGTTATCTTCATGAACCGGCTATCCAGACTGATTCCTTGACTTTTGCTTTCCCGAACGCCTATGCTGAGGAAGTTTTCGCTTTTCACAATTCAGGCATCGGGGTAAGAAGGAGGCATTTATGGGCAGGCTGCTTTTGGCGGTTTTGACGCTCTTTGTATTTGTCTCGTGCAATTCGCCCCAGACCCGGCCGTCCGGCGGGCCCGACGCTCAAGCCGTCGGTGCCGTCCGGCGCGTCCCCCCGAAATTCTCTGAGCCTAAGGCCTTCGACGTGTCTCGCGCCCTTCGCGACATGGTCGGGCAGGCGCCCGGCGAGGTCTCCTCCGACCCCGACGCGGTGCGGGAGATCCGCCCCGATCGTGGTCCCCTCCCGGCGGCCCAGGGTTTCTCGGGTGACGCGGCCGTGCAGAGGGGGCTGCGGCCACAGCGGCCCGGGGTGCAGGCGGCCTCCATCGCCGCCCCGCTGCTCACCTTCGAGGGCCTGAGCAACCAGGACAACTTCAACCTCTTCGGCTTCCGCGTCAACCCGCCCGACCCCGTCGGCGACGTCGGACCCAACCACTACGTGGAGATGGTCAACCTGGCCTTTGCCGTCTACGACAAGCAGGGCAACTTGCTGATGGGGCCCGCGCGCATCGGCGACTTGTGGAACGGCTTCGCCGTCGAGGACTGCACCGACCCCTCGGGCGACCCCATCGTGCTCTACGACCAGCTCGAGGACCGCTGGATCCTCAGCCAGTTCACCACCCGCGGCCTCGCCAACCCGGCCCTGCCCTTCTACAACTGCGTCGCCATCTCGCAGACCGGCGACCCGACCGGGCCGTACTACCGCTACGCCTTCATCACCCAGCCCGACCCGGACGGGGGCTACTTCTTCCCCGACTACCCGAAGTACGGCGTCTGGACCGACTCCTACATCCTCACCACCCGCGACTTCGGCACGTTCGATGGCTACGGGATCAGCGTCTACGCGCTCGAGAAGAACAAGATGCTCGCCGGCAACCCCAAGGCCCGGGCGGTGCAGTTCTTCCTCGACTCCGACGTGGTGCCGCTCAACCTGATGGGTGACGGGCTCTTGCCCCCCGACATCGACGGCACGCGCCGCCCCATCGACCGGATCGCCGCCCCGGTCGTCGGCACCCAGGACGACGGGGGCTTCTACGGCGCCGCCTTCGACGCGCTCAACGTTTTCGAGCTGACCGTGCAGTGGAGGGCGAACCCGGCCGCGGCGCTGAGCCTGGCGGCCCAGTTGCCGGTCGCCGCCTTCGACTCGATCTTCCCCTGCGCGCCGACGAGCCGCGACTGCCTGCCCCAGCCGGGCATCGTCAACCCCGCCCAGTACCTCGACATCCTCTCCTACCGCCAGCGCCCGACCCACCGCCTGGCGTACCGGAACTTCGGCAAGCACGAGGCCCTGGTCACCAGCCAGTCGGTAGAGGCCCTGCCGGGGGTCGCGGGCATGCGCTGGTACGAGATCCGGCGTTCGGGAGGGGTGTACTCCGTGTACCAGCAGGGCACCTTTGCCCCCGGCGACGGGGTCCACCGCTGGATGGGCAGCGTCGCCATGGACTGGCAGGGCAACGTCGCGCTCGGCTACAGCGTGGTCAACGGGGTGAGTGTCTACCCCGGCATCCGCTACACCGGCCGCCTCAGCGGCGACCCGCTGGGCCAGATGACCCTGGGCGAGGGCGTCATCGCCAACGGATCGGGGGTGCAGACGACCACCAACTCGCGCTGGGGCGACTACACCTCCATGAACATCGACCCCACCGACGACTGCACCTTCTGGTACGTCAACGAGTACTACACCGCCGCGGGGCAGGCCTCCAGCCCTGCCGGGTGGCAGACCCGCGTCGGGAGCTTCAAGCTGCCCGGCTGCGCGCCGAAGGCGGATTGACGTACACGGTCGGCCCGCGATCCGTCGAGCTGTGTCCAGCCCGGAGGCCCGCCCGTGGGCGGGCCTCCGGCATCCGTTAATTTGGTGTTTCCCCCCGGGTAGTACCCTCAGAGGTGGTCGAGCGAATTGCGGGCTCGGAAAGGAGTTAGGGTGAAGGTCCGGTATGTTCTGGCAGCACTCCTGGTGCCCGGCTGGTTCCTGACGGGCTGCTACCAGCCCCGGCTGCAGCCGCCGCCTGAGACCACCGGCCCCACCGTTCACCTGAGCGCTTCGCCCACCCGCGTGGTCTGTCCCGGCCCCGTCACCCTCACCGCGACGGCGGGTCCGGGCGTGACCCGGGTGGACTTCTACAAGCAGGAACTGGGCGCCGACCTCCAACCTCTGCTGATCGGGACCGATGCTTCCGCGCCTTACGGCCTGGTTTACCCCGAGCAGGGCTTTGGCGAGCCGGACGACGGAGCCTACGACTTCGTGGCCCGGGCTTACGACGGCCAGGGGCTCGAGGCCAGCAGCAACCTTGTTCGGGTGACGGTGCTGATCGGGAAAGCCGACACGCCCTGCCCGCAAACCTCCTGACCTCCCGGTGAGGACCGGCGCGATGAGCCGGAGACGTTGGCGGCGGCCGGGGCTGCCCGGGGCGCCTGGTGCGGTCGGAATGCTTCCTTTTTGCCATGCCTCCTTAACGTCAGGGGTAACGCCCCGGCTCTCGAGGCCCGGGGCGTATACTGGGGCCAACGAACAACCGGGGTATCGGGCAGTCTGGCGCTCGGGCAGGGCGTGGTTTCGATGGCAGATGCGCTCGTTTGGCCTGCTGGAATTCTCCGCCTTCCGTGGTGGCTTGAAAGGGGGTGAGGACTGTCTTCGTCAGGAAACCTCGAGGTTTAAGCGCTCCAATCCCGCATTAGCGAGGTGAAACCCCTATGCATTGGAAGTACTGGTTTTTGGCGATCACCGCGGTATTTCTGCTGGCCCTGGCGGCCTGCAGCCCCAAGCCCTCGAGCCAAGGCCAAGGCGTGAGCACCCAGAGCGTTCAGGAGGTGACCCCCGCGTCCCCCCTTCCATCGCCCGACACCTCACCCACCGACGAAAGCACCAGGCTGTGGTTCGTCGAGCTGACCAGCCCCCCGGCAGCCGACGGGACCAGCCTGTCCGCCCTCGAGGCCGAGCAGCAAGCCTTCCGGGACAACGCCCGCAGGGCCGGGCTGAAGTACAAGGAGCGCTTCGCGTACAAGGAGCTGTGGAACGGGCTCTCGATCGAACTGGCCGGCAGCGCTGAGCGCTCGAGGCTGGGCCGCGTCGCCGGGGTGAAGGCCGTGTACCCGGTGGCTACGGTGGTGCTACCCCCCACCGCCCCGGTTGCCGACCCCGACCTCGCCACCGCCCTGGCCATGACCGGCGCCGACGTGGCCCAGAACGAGCTGGGCTACACCGGCGCGGGCGTCAAGGTGGCCGTGATGGACACCGGCGTCGACTACCACCACCCCGACCTGGGCGGCTGCTTCGGGCCGGGCTGCCGGGTGGCCTACGGCTACGACTTCGTGGGCGACGCCTACAACGCCAACCCCGCGGACACCGCCTACAACCCCACCCCCGCCCCCGACGACAACCCCGACGACTGCAACGGCCACGGGACGCAC
>NZ_QXDL01000104.1:0-14163 GCF_003574345.1 Calidithermus terrae | reverse complement strand
CTCCCCGCCCGCGGGGAGGGTTTATCCCCCCCAGCCCCCCTTGTTAAGGGGGGTAAACAAAGGGCGTCTTGCGTCTTGCGTTTGGCGTACGACGCAGGACGTGCGTTTGGCGTCTTGCGTTTAGCGTTTTGCGTACGACGTACGACGTACGACGTACGACGCCCGCCCCGCGCCCGGCTACCGACGACCTAATCCCTCGGCTCCTCCGGGTTGAACCACAAGTCCATCCCCCGCACCGCCGCGTACACCTCCAGCGGCGCCAGCGGCGTGCCGTTCTCTTGGATGCGGTGGATGCGGTTGGCGCCCCGGCGCACGGCGTAGATGATGCCCTCGTGCATGCGCATCTCGACCAGGCTCGAGGCGTCCTCGCCCTCGAGCACGGGCAGGGGGTAGGAGGCCACGATCTGGCCGTCGAGGCTGACCTTGCGGATCTTCTGGCCGTCGGCGTCGTAAACGAGAAGGTGTTCGTCGGTGGTGGTGCCTAGACCCCCCAGCAGGCGCAGCTCGGCGGTCTCCTTGCTGCGGCGGAAGGCGTAGCGCGAGAGGTACTCGCCCTCGAGGCTCAGGCGCTGCACCTGGCGGTTGCCGTAGTCGAGCACGTAGAGGTAGTGCCGCCCGGCGATGAGCATGCGCGGGGTGTCGAAGGTGCCCTTGCCGCGCCCGGCCTCCCCGAAGCGCTTGAGGGGGGTGCCGGCCAGGTCGAACTTGGTGATGCTGCTGGTCTCGGCGTCGAGCACGTAGACCGCCTCCTGGCTCGCCGCCACCGACACCGGGTAGAGCACCTCCCCGAACTTCATGCCGTAAGGCGCGATGGAGAGCTTGAGCTCGCCCTCGGGGCTGAAGCAGTGCACCAGCCGCACCGCACCGCCGCCGAACTCGTAGAGGCTGATCCAGAAGTCGCCGTTGCCGTCAACGGCCACCGCCAGGGGGGGCGAGGGGAACATGCCCCGGCCGCTGCCCACGCCGCTCCACATGCGCGCGAGCACGCCGTCGAAGGACATCAGGCGCAGGGTGCCGCGCTTGGCCTCGACCGCCAGGCCCAGGTAGAAGGGGGCCACCAGGCCGGGGTTTTGCTCCCACTTTCCCGAGAGCACCTCGAGCACCTGGTCGAGGCCCGGGCGCTTGGCCGGGTCCTTCTCGAGCATGCGCTGGATGATGTCGGAGAGGGCCTGGGGCACCTCGGGGTTGACCTGCTTGGGCGGGGTGGGCATCTGGAAGATCTGCTGGTGGATCACCGCCTCGTAGCCCCCCTGGAAGGGCGGCTGGTGGCAGACCGCCTCGTAGAACACCACCCCCAGGCTGTAGATGTCGCTCTTGTGGTCGATGCGCTGCCCCTTGGCCTGCTCGGGGCTCATGTAGACCGGGGTGCCGATGCGCGCGCCGGTGATGGTAAGGCGGGTGAGCACCTTGCCGGCGGCGATGCCGAAGTCCATCAGGCGCACCCCGCGCGGGTCCACGTCGCCGTTGGCCTGGATCGCCCCGCGCAGCACCATGATGTTGCCGGGCTTGATGTCGCGGTGGATGATGCCCTGGGCGTGGATGTGCTGCAGGGCCTCGGCCACGCGGGCGATGATCTGCACGGTGGAGCGGACGGAAAGCCGGCGGTTCTCGATCAGGCGGTCGAGCCCCTCGCCGTCGAGGAACTCCATGGCGATGAAGTGGGTGTCGCCGACGTTGCCGTGGTCGAAGACCTTGACGATGTTGGGGTGGGAGAGGTGGGCGAGCACCTCGGCCTCGCGGTGGAAGCGCCGCACGAAGCGGGTGTCGCCCACGTACTTCTCCTGCGGGATCTTCAGCGCCACCATGCGCCCGTCGCCGCGGGTGCGGGCCTTGTAGACCGTGGCCATGCCGCCGATGCCCACCTTGTCGAGGATCTCGTAGGTGCTCTCGAGGCCCATCCCGCCCTGGATCACGGGGGCCGGGCGGCTCTTCTCGGCTTTGCCGCGCCTGGGCCTGGCCGGGCGGCTCACCGGCGCCGGGCGGTCGAAGTTGAATCGGGGCAGCAGCGCCCCGGTGAAACCCAACAAAGCCAGGCTAGCCAGCACCCAGGGCTGGGCCCCGAGCGCGGCCAGGGCGACCAGCAGCAGGGCCAGCAGCACCGGCTGCAGCCAGCTCGCCCGCAGGCGCAGCGCCAGCGCCGAGGTCAGGCCCACCAACAGAATTCCCAGCAGCACACTCATCGATACCTCGCCGCGATCACGGTGATGTTGTCGTTGCCCCCGCGCACCAGGGCCCGGGTCACCCAGTCCTCCAGCGTCGCCCGCAGGTCCTTGCCCAGCTCCCACTCCTCCGGCGGCACCAGGCCGTACAGCCCGTCGGTGGCGAGCACGAAGACCTCGCCGGGCGAGAGCGCGAAGGGGGCGATGTCGAGGCGGATGTCGTCGAGGCCTAAGGCCTGGGTGAGCATGTGCCGCCAGGGGTGGGCCTCGGCCTCGGCCTCGGTGAGCACGCCCTGGCGCACCTGCTGCGCCACCCAGGAGTGGTCCTGGGTGAGCTGCACCCACTTTCCGCGGCTGTAGCGGTAGGCCCTCGAGTCGCCGATGTGCCCGATGGCGCCCCGGCTGTTCCACTCGCTGATGAGGATGGCGGTCATGGTCGTGCCCATGCCCTTGCGCTCGGGGTGGTTAATGCTTTGTTCACGGATGCGGCGCTGGGCGAGCTGGAAGGCCTTCTCCACCACCCGCTCCAGCGGAACCACCGGGCGCCCGCTATCGATGAGCCCGGCGTACGAGCGCACCGCCTCGGTGATCCCCTCGATGGCCAGCTTGCTGGCCCACTCCCCGGCCTCGGTGCCGCCCATGCCGTCGGCCACGGCCAGCAGGGCCAGGTTGCCCAGGCGCGAGGGCACCACCAAAGCCCGGTGGAAGTCCTCGTTGAGGCTTCGCTTCCTGCCGATATTTGATTCGGTGGCTATTTCCAGCCTGGAACCCCGCATCTCGGGCCTTATAATACGCCACAGATGGAAGCGGGCCTGGTCGAATTAGTCGATCTCTTCGAATACAAAGTGGCCGATCTGCTCGAGGGCCGGCCCCCCAAGGGGGGCCGCTCGAGCGTGATCCGCCTGCGCCAGATCCTGCTGCAGAGCAACCTCCCCCCCACCCTCGCCCGCCGCTTCCGCCAGATCGACGCCGAGTACCGCAGCTTGCGGGGCCAGCCCGAGGAGCACCCTCCCGCCGTCGAGCCCGACCTCGACGGCATCGTCGTCGTTGACGAGCCCGGCCACGAGGCCCCCGAGCAGGCCGTGCTCGAGCAGTTCGCCGAGGCGGTGTACTGGCAGCGCACCGCCCGCGAGATCGCCCGCCAGATGCGCCACTTCACCACCGGCAAGCGCGAGGCGCTGCGCCTGACCTACGCCCTGCTGCAAAACCTCGAGTCCTACGCCGCCACCCCCCACTTCGCCCAGGACTATAACCTCTCGCGCCTGGAGGTCACCCACCCCATCCCTGCCTACTCCGACCCCCTGGTGCGCCTGGAGGACACCGAGGTCGGGCGCAACCTGATCCTGGAGTTCGTGCGCGAGGCCTACACCCTCTCCGAACGGCTCCATCTCCCCTCCGAGGAGACCCTGCCCTACCTGCGCCGCTTCGCGCGCCGGGTCATCGACCAGGGGCTGGCCCTGCGCTACAGCGGGGGCAAGGGCATCTCGCAGGAGGTGCTGCGCCGCAGCCTCGAGGAGGCCCGCCGCCACAACCTCACCGCCACCCAGATCCGCGCCCTCGAGCAGCGCCTGCGCGAGCAGAGCCTGGAGGACCGCCGCCTGGCGATGGTCATGGAGCAGGACCGCCAGGCCTTCGCCGCGGCGGCCGAGCGGCTGCTCGAGCTGCTGAAGAAGCTGCTGCCCCACCCCAAGGGCGACGCCCAGCTCCCCCACCTGCCCGCGCAGATCTGGCTGGGCCTGGACCCCAAGCTCAGCCTCGCCGCCATCCCCGACGACCCCGCCGGCCTCACCGTGCGGCTGATGCCGGGCTCGTTCAAGGCCTGGGACACCGAGTTCACCGTGACCCAGGCGGGGAGCGAGTTCAGCCTGGTCATCGGCGGCAGCGAGTACCCCCTGAGCGAGGCCGAGCCGCTGGCCGTGCCCTGGGGCGGCTTCGAGCTATGGGCCATCCGGCGCGGCCAGTACGCGCACCTGCGGCTGGAGACCCGCGGCGAGGCGTTGCTCTCGACCCTGCTGGCCGAGGGGCGGGTGCTGGCCTACCTGCTCCGGCCGGACCAGTCCTTCGCCTACCTGCGCCTGCTGCGGGCCTTCTCCGCCCGCCTCAAGGGCCCCATCACCTACCACGACTTCACCCCCGACAAGGCCACCCGCTACCAGGAGGCCTCCCCCGAAGCCCTGCAGGACTTCGCCCGCAAGGGCCTCGAGGTGGTGCGCGCGCGCCTGGAGCGCTCGGGCGAGTGGCGCCCCCTGCTGCTGGAGGTGGGCGAGGCCTTAGGGCTCACCGAGGAGGCCGGGCTCATCGGGCACGAGCTCGAGGACTGGCTCAGCCAGCGTTCCGACAGCCAGACCCAGACCCACAGCCTCGGCAGCACCACCCTGAACGACGGCCCCAGCAGCCTCCGGGTCGGCTCCGTCGTGCTGTCGTTGCGGCAGGAGGGCGACGCGGTCTACGTCTCGGCCCCCGGGGCGGCCGCACGGCGCCTGAGCGACCTGCTGGTGTGGCACCTGCCCGAAGGCAGCGCGGTGCTGGCGCGGGAGGGCCCCTGTGTCGCCCACACTTTCGTCGCCTTCGGCGGCGGTGTTTGAGTTAATTCCGAGCGAGCGGGTATACTGACCCCCAAATGCAAGGGGTGCTGCACCTCCCCCACTTCCGCCGCCTTTTCCTGGCCGCGCTGGTTTCTCAGGCGGGGAGTCGGATGCACCGGGTGGCCCTGCTGGCGTTCATCTACCTGCTGACCAGCAACACCCTGTGGGTGTCGCTCGCGCTCGTCGTCAAGCTGCTGGCCTCGGCGGTGGTGGGCCCGCTGCTGGCCCCCTGGGCCGACACCCAGAACCGCAAGATGCTCATGGTGCTCAGCGACGTGGGCCGGGCCTTCTTGACGCTGCTGATCCCCTTCCTGGGCGTGAACTCCCTCCCGCTGCTGCTGTTGCTGGTCTTCGGCATCGAGGTGCTCAGCAGCCTCTTCGACCCGGCCTCGCAGGCGGCCATCCCCGAGCTGGTGCCCGAGAACAAGCTCGACAGCGCCAACAGCCTGATGCTCTTCGCCGCGCGCATCTCGGAGGTGGTGTTCGTGGGGGTGGCCGGGGTGCTGGTGGCGGCGGTGGGCGCGCAGTTGGTGTTCCTCCTCGACGCGCTGAGCTACCTGGTCTCGGCGGTGATCCTGCGGGGCCTTCCCGACCTGCCCGCGGCCGGGGGCGGGGGCCAGAGCTACTGGAGCCGTGCCCGGGAGGGTGCCGAACACCTGCTGAAGAACCCGGCCATCCGCCGCACCGTGACCACGCTGTTCACCGCCGCGTGCTTCGGCTCCGTCGAGGCCACCCTGGGCATCGTGATGGCGGTGAAGGTGCTCGAGGTGGGCACCCCCGGCTTCGGCGCGATGGAGTCGGCGCTGGCGGTGGGGGCGGTGCTGGGCACCCTGCTGGTGCCGCGCGTCGTGATGCGCTTCCGCCGCGAACAGCTCTTCTTCGGCGGGCTGATCCTCTTCGGGCTGTTCGAGGCCTCGCTGGGCGTGTGGCCGGTGTTCGCCTGGGTGCTGATCGCGCTCTTCTTCAGCGGGGTCTTCAACCAGGTCTTCATCGTCCCGGCCCGCAGCATCATGCAGAGCCACACCCCAGGACCCCTGCGCGGGCGCATCTTCGCCGCCTTCTTCGCCGTCATGGACACGGCCGTGATCTGCGGGGCGCTGCTGGCGGGGCTGCTCGAGCCCGTCATGGGCGCGCCGGGCGTGTTCTTGCTGGCGGGGGTGATGGTGAGCGGGGTGTCGGCGCTGATGCTCCTGACCGGGGGCATCCCCAGCCCAAAACCTCATCCCAGCGCCCAGCCCCGCCTATAATGCGGTGGGAGGCACGATGAACCTTCAGAAACTCATGAAAGAGGCCCAAAAGGCCCAGAAAAAGGCGGCTGAAGTCCAGGAGAAGCTCGGCCAGATGACCGTGACCGGCTCCGCCGGGGGCGGGCTCGTCGAGGTCACGGCCACCGGCCACGGCCAGGTCGTCGGCCTGAAGCTACAGGCGGGCGCCGTGGACCCCGGCGACCTCGAGGCCCTCGAGGACCTCCTGCTCGTCGCCATCCAGGACGCCCAGAAGAAGGCGCAGGAGCTGCAGGAAAAAGAGATGAGCCGCGAACTCGGCGGCATCGGCCAGATGCTGGGGGGGATGTTCTAAGAAGGCGGATGGCTTATAGCTGATGGTGAATAGCTCACCCTCAAACCTTCGGCTATCGGCTATCGGCTATAAGCTTCCTTATGCGCTACCCTGAACGCCTGCTCAAACTCATCCGCGCCCTCTCCGGGCTGCCCGGCGTGGGCCCCAAAAGCGCCCAGAAGCTGGGGCTGCACCTCGTGCAGCAACAGGACGCGGCCAAGGAGCTGCTCCAGGCCCTCGAGGCCGCCCAGAGCCTGCACACCTGCCCCGTCTGCGGCAACCTGGCCGAGGAGGAGCTGTGCCCCGTCTGCACCGACCCCGACCGCGACCGGCAGACGATCTGCGTGGTGGAAGGCATCAACGACCTCATGGCCCTCGAGCGCTCGGGCGAGTACAACGGGCTCTACCACGTGCTGGGCGGGGCGCTCAACCCGCTGGAGGGCGTGGGGCCCGAGCAGCTCAACCTCGCCAGCTTCTTCAAGCGCCTCAACAGCGACAGCCGTGAGGCGCTGGGGGCCGAGGTGCGGGAGGTGATCCTGGCGACCTCCATGACCGTCGAGGGCGAGGCCACCGCCGGCTACCTGGCCGAGCAGCTCGCCCAGCGCGGCATCGCCGCCACCCGCCTGGCCTACGGCCTGCCGGTGGGGGGCAGCCTCGAGTACGCCGACGAGGTCACGCTGGCCCGCGCCCTGGAGAACCGGCGCCGGCTGGCCGAGTGAGCCCGGCTCTGGGGATGTGCAATTGCGCCCGGGCGGCGTCGGGGCCTGTGTTACGCTGGTCAGGTATGGTGACCTGGACACTGCCCCCTGAGAGCGGTTCCCGCGAAGGCCCCTCCCAGCGGGTCGTGCTGGAGAGGGCAGGCCGGCCGCTCGGCCGGCCCTCCCCGCGTTGGGAGGCCGAGCCATGAAGATGCTGGAGAGCCTGGTGCCGCTGGGCGTACGCCGCGCGGTCCTCACCGGCAGCGACGGCCTGGTGATCGAGAGCGTGGGCCGGGGCGGTCCCTCCGCCGAGATCCTCGCGGTCGAGCTCGCCAACCTCACCCGCGCCCTGGGCAACACCGCCCGGCAGATGGGCGGCGAGCTGCGCCGCTTCACCCTCGCCACCGACGACCAGGAGATCCTGGCGGTGGTCTTCGAGGGCTACTGCCTGGGGGCCTTGCTCGAGCGCGGCGGCGACCGCAAGGGCGTGGGCAACGAGCTCTCGAGGCTGGCCCTGCGCCTGGCCGAGCAGATGTGAGCATCCCCCGCACGGGGCTTGAGGAGGACACGTGCTACAAGAGGTTTTGACCGAACTCCAGGCGGTGCGCGGGGTGCTGGGCTCCGCGCTGGTCGCCGAGGACGGCTTCGTCGTCGAGAGCACCCACAGCGAGGGGGGCGCCGACCTGGATTTTCTGGGGAGTTCCGCCTCCACCGCCCTGGCCTCCGCCCGCGCCCTGTCGCAGGAACTGGGCCGCGGCGAGGTCGAGGAGGTCATGGTAGAGTACCCGGAGGGTCCGTTGCTGCTGGTGCCGCTGGCCCAGGGGTATCTGCTGGTGGTGCTGCTGGACTCCATGCAGAGCCTTGGGCGGGCGCGCTTCCAGCTCAAGAAGAGCATCCCCCGCCTGAAGGAGGCTTTATCGTGAACGAGTTGCGCCTGGACATTGACAAGGAGACCGCCATCGGCCGCTACGCCAACCTGGCCCTCCTGGCCCACACCAAGAACGAGTTCTTCCTCGACTTCGCCACCCTGCAGCCCCAGGGCGGCGCGATGGTGGTCTCCCGCATCATCACCAGTCCGCAGCACGCCAAGGCGCTGCTGCGCAGCCTGGCCGAGAACATCGCCAAGTACGAGGAAAGCCACGGCCCCATCCCGGAGCCGGTGGCCGAGAACCAGGCCTGAGGCGGGCTTCCTGCGGAAGCCAATAGCTAATACCGGATTCAAAAAGATAATCATCCAACCCAGAACCCTGGAGGCTGTCTTTTTGGACCCTAGAGCACACCCCTCCCTGACGGTCGGCGAAGAAAGCGTCTCCGTTCGGTGACGAACTAACCGAATCGGGTATAATAGCCGATAGCAAAGCACGCCAGACGCAGAAGCCTTGCGTCTGGCGTCTTGCGTACGTCACCACGCGCGTGGTTCACCGCCACCGCCCGGCTCAGGGCTTGGGGAGGTCTTCGGTCTGGTTGGCGTTGAGGAAGAGCCGGGGGCCGAAGCGGGCCTCGAGCCCTTCCCAGGGCAGGACGCGGGCGGGGTGCTCCTCGAAGAGCGACCGCAGGCGCAGCCTCCCGGTGTCCAGGCGGTGCCCCAGGTCCTCGAGCAGGCTGCGGTGGTAGAGCGCCGCCAGGGGCTCGGGGAACCCCGAGGCCGATGCCCCCGCCACCAGCCGGGCGGAGGGGTCGGCGTGGGCCTGCTCGAGCAGCCACCCCCAGTACCCCCGGCCGAGGAACGGCAGGTCGCAGGCCGCCACGGCCACCCACTCCCGCCGGGCGTGGTAGAGCGCCGTATGAACGCCCGACATCGCGTCGCCCCCCGGCTTCACGTCGGCGTGGACCGGCAGCCCGAACTCCGGGTAGGGGCGGTTGGACACGATGAAGCGCTCCGCGGCTCCGGCGAAGCTCTCGAGCACCCACGCCATCAGCGGCCGCCCCTGGTAGACGAACCGCGCCTTGTCCTCCCCGAAGCGCCGGGACTGCCCGCCTGCGAGTACGGCTGCGCTGAACACGGTTAGAGTGTACGTCGAACGCCGGGGGCGGGTCGTACGCAAAACGCCGAACGCGAGACACGAGACGCTCTGGCCCTCGACCCTCGACACAGTGGCTAAGATCCCCCTGCCTTTCCTGTACCCTATCGCTGTGGAAGCCGTTCCCAGCCTCTACCGGCTGATCAAACTCGCCCGCGTCGTGCTGCCGCTGCTGATCGCGCTGGTGGTGGTGGTGTTCGAGCTGGCCTTGCGCAGCGACCAGTACGACCAGACCTTCTGGATCCACCTGGGCTTTTACGGGCTGGTGGGGCCGCTGGTGACCTTCATGACCCTCGAGTGGATCGCCCTGCAGGTGCTCGAGCGCGAGCGCGCGCAGCAGGGGTTGGAGCAGGCCAACCGGCGCCTGGAGGCGGTGGGGCAGGTGACGCGGCAGGCCCTGAGCGCGGAGAACCTCGAGGACGGGCTGCGCAAGGCCGCGACCCAGCTCGCGCAGGCGGTGGGCGGGGCGGTGCAACTGACGCTCGAGGGCGTGCGGGCCAGCACCCCGGACTTCGGCCCCGCCCGCGAAGCCCTGCGCTTCGAGCTGCCGGGGCTGGAGGGGGTGCTCGAGGTGCAATTGCCGCGCCGGCCCACCGGCGAGGACCTCGACTTCCTGAGCCTGCTCGCCAGCGAGGTCGCGGGAGCCTTGGGCAACGTGCTCTCGCGCACGCGCGACCTGCTCACGCTCTACGAGGTAGACGAGGCGCTGCGGGCCGAGGCCAACCTGGACAAGATCCTCGAGCGGCTTTTGGACCGCATCCTCTCCTGGGCCTCGGCCGAGGAGGGTGCGGTGCTGCTGCTCGACGAGGAGAACCTCCTGAAGTCGCAGGTGCGCCGGGGCCTCGACCTGCCCTCCTACGCCTTCCTGCCCGAGGGGGTCTGGCAGGGCGCGCTCGAGGCCCCCACCTTCGTGCAGGAGGACCTCCTGGCCCTGCCGCTGCGCGAGCAGGAGCCCGTAGGGGTGCTGGTGGTCAAGGCCGAGGGCGAGAACCTGCGGCAGAAGCTGCCCTTCCTGCGCTTTTTGGCCGCGCAGGTGACGCTGGTGGTCCGCAACGCCCAGGCCTACCTGCGGGCCGAGGAGCTCGCGCTCGGCGAGGAGCGCAACCGCATCGCCCGCGAGATCCACGACGGCATCGCGCAAGCCCTGGCCTTCATGGCCCTCAAGCTCGACCTGGCCGAGCGCCTCCTCAAAGCCGACCCCGAGCGGGCCCTCGCCGAGATCGCCGTGGTCAAGGAGACCCTGCGCTCGCAGATCCGCGAGGTGCGCCGCAGCATCTTCGCGCTGCGGCCCATCGACCTCGAGCGCTACGGCTTCCTCGAGTCGGTGCGCCGCTACGCCAACGCCTTCGCCGAGCAGGCCGGTTTCCGCGTGCGCCTCGAGCTCCCCGAGCAGCTCCAGCTCTCCCCGGCCTCCGAGCTGGTGTTCTTCCGGGTGCTCCAGGAAACCCTCACCAACGCCGCCAAGCACGCCCGCCCCTCGCTGGTGCACGTGCGCCTGAGCCCCCTGGGCGAGCGCGGGGCCAGGCTAGAGATCCGCGACAACGGCAAAGGCTTCACCCAGGACCAGAAAGCCGGCGGCCTCGGCGGCTTCGGCCTCACCCAGATGCGCGAGCGGGTCGAGGCTCGAGGCGGCCAGTTCGCCGTGGTCTCAGAGGTCGGCAGCGGGACCACGGTACAGGCAGAGTTGCCGTACTGAAGCCGTCAGCCGTCGGCCCCCGGCGTCTCGCGTTCGGCGTTGGGCTATTGACCCCTTCCAGCCCACCTACGCCTTCGGGATGCCCCGTGTCTCTTCCTCGCTAAGGGGGAGCGAGCGGATTTCCTCGGGCGTGATCTGGTACTTGTGGCCGCACCAGTGGCACACCACCTCGGCGCCGCCGTCCTCGGTGATCATGTCCTCGCGCTCCTGGGAGCTGAAGTAGACCAGCGAGGCCGTGGCCCGCTCGCGGGTGCAGCGGCAGCCGAAGCGCACGGGGATGTGGCCTTCGTGGAAGCCCACGACCGAGAGGTCGGTGGGGTCGTAGGCGAGGCCCTCGAGCAGCGTCTGGACCGTGCCCTCGAGGCCTTCCGAGAGCAGCAGGTCGGTGATGCTGAGGCGTCCGGCCAGGTTGGTCTCGAGCCTGCTGATCACGGCGTCGGGGCAGCCGGGCATGACCTGGATCACCACGCCCCCGGCCACCTGCACCTCCCCTCCCCCGTGCACGCGCACCCCCAGCAGCAGCGCCGAAGGGATCTGCTCGGACTGCCAGAGGTAGTGGGCCAGGTCTTCGGCGATCTCGCCCGACACCAGCTCGATGCTCGACTCGTACAGATCGCCGCTGTTGAGCGCGCGGGCCACCTTGAGCTCCCCGCGGCCCACCACCCCGCCCACGTCGAGCTTGCCGTCGGAGCGCAGCGGGAGTTCGGCCGTGGGGTTCTTGACGTACCCGCGCACTAAGCCGTCCGGGGCGGCCTCGACGACGGGGCCGCCCACCGGCCCGTCGCCCTGGAATTGCAGGGTGATGCGCTCCTTAGGGGTCTTGGAGAGCAGGTAGGTCAGGAGCACCACGCCCGTCAGGGCACGTCCCAACGCGGCGGTGGGGGTTTCGGAGAGGCCGTGCCGCTGGCGGGCCTCCTCCACGATATCGGTACTTTCAACGGCCAGCACACGCAAATTGCCTTCGGCAGCCAGCCCGCGAATCAGGCGTCCCATACCGCTCTATGGTAGCGGTCCCGGGCCAACAGAAAAGGAGACAGTGCAGATTTCCCTTCCCCCTCGAGCCCCCGTCCCCACATGGTGAGCCTGGCTGTTGGCTCCTGACACGAATGCGGTATCTTGTAAACATGAACCTAGACCTGCCGCGCATTCTGGTGCTCAACGCTGGCTACGAGCCGCTGGGGCTTGCCAGTGTCAAGCGGGCAGTGATCCTCGTCATGAACGGCACCGCCGACGTGGTCGAGGAGAGCGGTGAGTTTCTACGAACTCCAGGGCAGCCCTACCCGGTTCCGAGCATCATCCGCTTGAAACGTCTGGTACGCCGCCCTCCGGGGCGGCTGCCGCTTAACAGGCGCAACATCCTGCGCCGCGACGGCTACACCTGCCAGTACTGCGGTCGCCGCGGGGGCGAGCTGACCATCGACCACGTGCTGCCCAAGAGCCGCGGCGGGCGCAGCATCTGGGAAAACCTCGTCACCGCCTGCCGCAGCTGCAACCTGCGCAAGAAGAACCGCACCCCCGAGGAGGCCAACATGCGCCTCGCCAAGCGCCCCATGGCCCCCCGCCACAGCCTGCTCCTCGTCGCCGACCTGCCCAAGTTGCCGGAGGCTTGGAAGACGTATCTGCCGGAGATGGATCACTAGGCGGGGAGTGGGTCGGGCGTAGGGTGCTGAGGGCTGAATGTCGATGGTTGATGGCCGATAGCTGATAGCCCAACGCGGGTCGTACGTCCTACGTCCTACGTCGTACGTCGTACGTCGTACGTCAAACGCAAAATGCCAAACGCAAGACGCAAAACGCGAGACGCCTTGTTCCCCCCTTAGCAAGGGGGGCTGGGGGGGATACCCCCTCCCCGCACGCGGGGAGGGACGGGGTGGGGTAAACCACGAGCCAAGAGTCCTTGGCCTTCCGCTGACCGATTACGCCTTATACCGGATTCAAAAAGATAATCATCCAACCCAGAACCCTGGAGGCTATCTTTTTGGACCCTAGAGCCCACCCCTCCCTGACGGCCGGCGAAGAAAGCGTCTCCCTTCCAAGGGGCGGTATCGCCCTCCGCTACGCGGATAACTTCGGCCGGCCGCCCCGCCAAGGCGGGGCGGCGTCACCGTTCGGTGACGAACTAACCGAATCGGGTATTACCGCTTCCCGGCCTCCCTCTCACAGCCCTAGCGCCTGCAACGCCCACAGGGCTAGCATTCCCGTCACGGTGGTCCAGAGGACGTTTTTGGTGCGCCAGGCCACGCCTGCGGCGACTACGGCGGCCAGAAGGCGCTCGTTGGAGAGGGTGAGTTGCAGGGTTGCGCCGTAGTAGACCAGGGCCTTGCACACCAGCGCCGAGAGCACGGCGGCCGGGACGTAGCGCAGGGCCCGGCGGAACCACTCGGGGGTCTGCATCCGGTGGGCGTAGCCGATGAAGGAGTAGCGCAGGCAGAAGGTCACCACGCCCGCCAGCAGGATGGTCGTCCAGATCATCAGTTCGCTCATGCGGTCCGCCTTCTCAGGCCGAGCGGCTGCGCTCGAGCCACATCCCCGCCACGATCCCCGCCAGCGAGGCCACGATCAGGCCGAGGTTATAGGGCAACGTCGCCGCGAACATCGCCGCTAGACCGCCGACCAGCGCCGCGGCCGCCGTAGGCCGGTCGCGGATCGAGGCGAAGACCATCGCCATGAAGGAAAGCGGGATGGCGAAGTCCAGCGACCACGAGGGCGGGACCTTGGCCCCAAGCCACGCGCCGACCCACACGGCCCCCTGCCACACCACCCAGGTCAAGGCGGAGCCGGTGATGTAGTAGGCCCAGCGCGGCAGGGGGCTCGAGAAGCGCTCCTCCCGGAAGCGGTGCAGCGACAGCGCGTAAAGCTGGTCCACCATGATGTAGGCCCCCACCACCTTCCACGTCCTCTTCCAGTCGGCCAGGAGCGGGGCGAGGGAGGCGCTGTACATGAGGTAGCGCAGGTTGACCACGGCGACCGTCAGGACCACCACCAGCATGGGCGAGCCGGAGTCCATGAGCTGGTAGGCCGCCAGTTGCGCGGCGCCCGCGAAGAGCACCACGGACGAGGCCATGGTCTGCAGCACGCTGAGCCCGGCGCTCACGCCCGCCGCCCCGGTGATCAGCCCGAAGGGGACCACCCCCAACAGGCTCGGCCACACGTCGCTGATGCTCTGAGAAGCTGCGCTTTGCGCGTGCTCTTTAAGCAAAGCCATGAACGAAAGTTTACCGCAGTTGGCCGGCAGGGGTATACGCCGTATGTCTTACGCCGGATGCCGGGTTATGCCGAATGTTGAACGTCGGTGGTCGATAGCTCATAGCCGGGCGCGGGTCCTACGTCGTACGTCCTACGCCGTACGCCGTACGCAAGACGCAAGACGCAAGACGCAAAATGCCTTTTCTTTACCCCCCTTAACAAGGGGGGCCGGGGGGGGATACCCCCTCCCCGCCGGCGGGG
>NZ_QXDL01000103.1:0-14207 GCF_003574345.1 Calidithermus terrae | reverse complement strand
GTTAGGGGGGATACCCCCTCCCCGCGCGCGGGGAGGGGGTATCCCCCCTAACCCCCCTTGTTAAGGGGGGTAAACAAAGGGCGTTTCGCGTTTCACGTCTTGCGTCTGGCGTCTGGCGTCTGGCGTCTGGCGTATGACGTACGACGTACGACGCACGACCCGCACCCTGCGGTAATTTAGGGCATGTTCCGCTCCAGCCGCACCCCCCAACCTGGCGTTTTCCTCCAGATGGACGCGGCCAAGGCCGCGGCGCGCGCCTCCGGCTTGCGGGTGATCGACCTCTCCATCGGGGCCTCCGACCTGCCCCCGCCGCCCGAGGCGCTGCAGGCCTTGCGGGAGAGCATCGACGACCCCGGCACCTACGGCTACTGCCTCAAGAGCGGCACGCTGCCCTTCCTCGAGAGCGCCGCCCGCTGGTACGCCCGGCGCTACGGGCTCGAGCTCGACCCCAAGCGCGAGGCGCTGAGCCTCATCGGCTCGCAGGAGGGCCTGGCCCACCTGCTCATGGCCGTGGCCGACCCCGGCGCGGTGCTGCTGATGCCCGAGGTGGCCTACCCGGTCTACTTCGGCGCGGCCAAGGTGGCGGGCCTGGAGATCTTCCCCATCCCGCTGGGCCCCGACCGGCTGCCCGTGCTCTCGGCCATCCCGGCCGAGACCGCCGCTCGCGCGAAGGTGTTGCTGCTGAACTACCCCAACAACCCCACCTCGGCCGTCGCGGGCGAGGGGTTCTGGCTCGAGGCCCTGGCCTTCGCGAAGCGCCACGAGTTGCTGCTCGTGCACGACAACCCCTACCTCGACCAGGTCTACGCGGGCAAGGCTGTGTCGCCGCTGGCCCTGCCGGGCGGGCGGGAGCGGGTGGTCGAGCTCTTCAGCCTCTCCAAGAGCTTCCACCTGGCCGGCTTCCGCCTGGGCTTCGCCCTGGGCAACGCCGAAGCGCTGGCCTCGCTCGAGGCCCTCAAGGGCCCCATCGACTTCAACCAGTACCTCGGCATCCAGCGCATGGGCATCGCCTGCCTCGAGCTGCCCGAGGAGCGCCTGCGGCAGGAAACCCTCGTCTGGAAGGCCCGCGCCGGAGCGATGGCCGACGCGCTCGAGGCCATTGGCTGGCACTTCGAGCGCCCCCGGGCCTGCATGTACCTGTGGGACCGGCTGCCCGCCGGCCTGGCGATGGACGACCTCGAGTTCTGCCAACGCCTGGTCGCCGAAACCGGCGTGGCGCTCAACCCCGGGCGCAGCTTCGGCCCCGGCGGCGTGGGGCACGTGCGCTTCGCCCTGGTGCAGCCCGAGCCGGTGCTGCGCGAGGCGGCCGGGCTCATCGGGGAGTTCATCCGGCGGCACGCGCGGGATTGAGTCGAGGGCCGATGGCCGGGCGCGGGGCGTGGGTCGGGCGTCCGGTGCGGGTCGTACGTCCTACGTCGTACGCCGTACGCGAAACGCAAAACGCAAGACGCAAGACGCGAAACGCAAGGCGCAAAACGCAATACGCAAGGCGCAATACGCAATACGCATGTCCTACGTCGTACGTCGTACGCCTAGACCTTGGACCCTCGACGCCGGCGGGAGGGGTTCCCCACGAGCTACCCTTCCTTCACTCGTCGCTCGGTACCCTTCTCTCCCGCACCAGTGCCAGCAGCGTCAGGCCGAGGGCGAAGACTCCGGCCAGCAATTGCCAGCCCAGGGTGTAGTCGCCGCTGCGCTCGACGGCGAGGCCGAAGAGGGGAGGGGCGCAGGCGATGCCTAGGGAGGTGAAGACCAGGCCCAAACCGACCACGCGGCCCTCGAGGCCCGGCGGGGAGAGTTCGGTGAGGAGGGAGAAGTGCAGGCCCTGCCAGCCCAGGGCGGTCGCGCCGTAGAGCACCACAACCCCGGCCTTGAGCCACAGCGGGGTGCCCACGGGCAGCGCGCTCAGCAACAGCGCGCACAGCGCGGCCAAGCCCACGGTGCCCAGCAGCAGGGGCTTGCGCCGGCCGCCTAAGCGGTCGGAGAGCCACGACCACCACACCCGGCTCAGCGCCCCGGCCAGGTTGGCGGCGGTGAGCAGCGCGGCGCCCTGGACCTCCAGGATGCCGAAGCGCTCGCGCAGGAAGAGGATCAGGTAGGTGATCATGATGAACTGCCCGGTGGGGAGCGTGACCCCGGCCACGGCCGCGAGGACGATGTTGCGTTCGCGCAGGACGCGCCGCAGGCCGGAGCGTCCGGTGGGAGGGCGCGAAGCCGGGCGGGAGTTCTCGCGGTAGAGCCTCGAGGTCGCCCACGCCGCCAGCACCGCTATGGCGCCCGCCGCCACCGAGGCCCAGCGCCAGCCCAGGAACTCCGCCAGCGGGACCAGCAGCCCCGAGGCCAGCGCCCCGCCCAGCGGCACCGCCATCTGCCGCAGACCGATCACCAGCCCCCGCCGCTCGGGAGGGAAGGCCTGGGCCACCGCCTGCGAGCCCGCGGGGGTCGAGCAGGCCACCACCAGCCCCACCAGCACCAGCAGCGCCAGGAACAGCGCCTGCGCGTGGGCCACCAGCGGGACCAGCACGGTAAGGCCCGCCGCCGTGAGCGCGGCCAGGATCAGCACCCGGCGGCTGCCGAAGTGGTCGGTGAGCCAGCCCGCCGGCAGCGCGCCCAGCATGGTCCCCAGGTAGATGAAGGTGTTCAGCAGCCCCACCGCCGTGAGCGAGAGCCCCAGGTCGTCGCGCAGGTAGGGCGTGAGGGTAGGGTAGACGAAGCCGATGGCCGAGATGGCCGCCCCAGCCGTCATGGCAGCCGCGAGCACCACCCAGGGGGACATGGGGGAAGTCTAAACGCTGAGGGCGGGGGTAGGAAAAGATGGCGACGCTCCTCCCCGCCGGCGTCGAGGGTCCAAGGTCTAGGCGTACGACGTACGACGTAGGACATGCGTCTTGCGTATTGCGTATTGCGTTTCGCGTACGACGTCCGACGTACGACGCACGACCCACGCCCAGCTATCAGCTATCGACCATCGACCTATGACGTACAACCCACGCCCCCACCGCCATCCGCGCTAAGCTGGAGCCAACACCTCCACCCTTATGGCACCCCGCTTCCTCTACCTCATCCGGCACGGGCAATACGAGACTGCCAACGCGCCCGACGAGCGGGGCGGGGGGCTCACCGAGCTGGGGAAGTTGCAGGCCCAGCACACCGCCGAGCGGCTGCGCTGGCTCGAGGTGCGCTGCATCCACCACTCCAGCCTGCGGCGGGCCAGCCAGACCGCGCGCATCCTCGCGCGCGGCTTCCCCGGCGTGCCGCTGCGGCCCTCGAGGCTCTTGTGGGAGACCATCCCCGTGATCCCCCCCGGCTACGAGGCGCAGTTCGGGGATAGGGTGCCGGAGGGCGCCGAGGAGCAGGCGGCCCAGGCCTTCGAGCGCTACTTCAAGCCGGCGCGGGAGCCGCGGCTCGAGCTCATCGTGGCCCACGGCAACCTGATCCGCTACTTCGTCTGCCGCGCGCTGGGGCTGCCCCCGGAGGCCTGGCTGCGCATGGAGATGCACCACTGCGGCATCAGCCAGGTGGTGGTGCTGCCCGACGGGCGTCCCCACCTCATCGCCCACAACGACACCGGCCACCTGCCCTACGCCATCCAGACCCTTTCGTGAGCGGCGGGCCGCGGAGGGCTCAAGGGCGGCGCCGTGCTTCCCATCACGGTCTGCGGGCGCAGGGTGGCTAGACTGTGGGCGTGCGCTTAGGGGTCGTGGCTTACGCCAGCTTGGGGGGCAGCGGGATCGTCGCCACCGAGCTCGCCCAGCGCCTGGCCCGGCGCGGGCACCAGGTCTGGCTCTTCGCCACCGAGCGCCCCTTCCGCTTCGACGAGGCCAGCGGGGTGAAGTTCTGGAAGGTGGACATGCCCTACTACCCGGTGTTCCCGGGGCCGCTGTACGAGCTGGCGCTGGCGGGCACCCTCGAGCGCGCGGTGCGCGAGGTGGGGCTCGAGGCCATCCACACCCACTACGCCATCCCCCACGCCGCCGCGGCCTGGCTGGCGACCGAGGGCCAGATCCCCACCGTCCACACCCTGCACGGCTCCGACGTGAGCATCCTGGGCCAGGACAACGTCTACCGCACCATCACCGCCAAGGCCCTGCGCCGCGCCTGCGCGACCACCGCCGTCTCCTGGGACCTGGCGCTGCGGGCGAAGTGGGCCTTCGGGGTGCGGCCGCGGGTGATCCACAACGCCGTGGACGTCGAGCGCTTCCGCCCCTTCCCCGAGCGCCGCGGGGAGTACGCCGCCGACGACGAGTACCTCATCGTCCACGCCTCCAACTTCCGCTCGGTCAAGCGCGTCCCCGACATCGTGCGGGCCTTCTTCAAGATCCGGCAGCGGGTCAAGGCCCGCCTGCTGCTGCTGGGCAAGGGCCCGGAGGAGGCCGAGGCGCGGCGGGTGGTGGAGGAGCTGAACCTGGGCCGTTACGTGAGCTTCCTGCCGCCCAGCCCCCACCCCGAGTACGTGCTGGGGGCCGCCGACCTGTTCATGCTGATGTCGGAGGAGGAGTCCTTCGGGCAGGCCGCGCTCGAGGCCTTAGCCTGCGGGGTCCCCGTGGTGAGCACCCGCGTGGGCGGCATCCCCGAGCTCATCACCCCCGAGGTGGGGCGTCTGGTCGAGCTGGGCGACCTCGAGGCCTACGCCAGCGCCGCCGCCGAGCTGCTCACCTCCGACGACCTCCCCCGCATGCGCGAGGTCGCCCGCCGCTACGCCGCCGAGCGCTTCCACCCCGACCACATCACCGCGCAGTACGAGGCGGTGTACCACGAAGCCCTGACGACACGGCAGGTGAGCTGAACTCCCGCTCGGCACGCCCGGGCGAACCCACCCCCGACCGGGGCGATGCTCCCCCTCGGATTGCGCTAGACTGTTTACATGGGAAACGCATTGTCCAAAGTCACCCTGTACCTCGGACTGCTCCTTCTGCTGCTGGCGCTAGTTTTCCTGATTTGGAACGCCATTGACCTCAACAACCTCGCCACGGCGGCCTCGGTGCTCAACCGCCCCTACCACAACCCCATCGGGCGCGTCCTGCTGACCGCCATCCTGACCCTGGGCGCCGGCTTCCTGCTCGGCCTCAGCGTGCGCAGCGGCGGCAGCCGCCCGCCGGCCTGAACCGCCCCGGGTTCTAGGCCCCCGCGCCGGTGCGGGGGCTTTATTTGTTGTGGTACGCCGATGGCCGGTAGCCGGGCGCGGGTCGTACGTCCTACGTCGTACGTCGTACGCAAGACGCCAGACGCAAAACGCATTGTTGCCCCCCTTGCTAAGGGGGGCTGGGGGGGATAAACCCTCCCCGCGTGCGGGGAGGGGTAAACCACGAGCCACGAGCTGACCGCTTATCGCTCTCCACCGGCATCTGTCCCCGCCCTCCGGCCCTCGAGGGAGTACAGTGTAGAAACGATGCTCGTAAAAGACGTGATGCACAGCCCGGTGCTGACGGTGTCGGAGGAGCTGAGCCTGCAAGAGGCGCACGACCTGATGTACGCCAACCGGGTGCGCCACCTCCCGGTGCTGCGGGAGGGACGGCTGGTGGGCGTGATCACCGACCGCGACGTGCGGCTGGCCTGTAGCCCGCTGGCTAAGGGCACGGCGGCCTCTCCGGGCACGCCGGTGGCCCGGGTGATGAGCCGGCCGGTGATCACCGCCGATCCCCTCGACCCGGTGGAGGAGGCGGCCCGCACCATGCGCACGCGCAAGATCGGGTGCCTGCCGGTGCTCGAGGACGACCAGCTCGCCGGCATCGTCACGGGCATCGACCTGCTCGACGCGCTGCTCAAGCTCACCGGGGTGGAGAAGCCCAGCGGGCGCCTCGAGCTGCGCCTGCCCGACGAGCCCGGCCAGCTCGCCCTGCTCACGGGCTACCTGGCCGACCAGGGCGTGAACGTGCACTCGCTGCTCACCTACCCCGAGGACGCCCTCACGGTGCGCAGCGTGCTGCGGGTCAACACCCAGAACACCCGCGCCCTGGCCGAGGAGCTGCGCCAGCAGGGGCTCGAGGTGCTGTGGCCGCCGGAAAAACCCTGGGTGTAAGGGCATGGGCACGACGCCGGTCGTCTACCACCCCGGTTACTTGCGGTATTCCTTCGGCCCGCAACACCCCTTCAGCCCGCTGCGGCTGGAGATGCTCTTGGACCTGCTGGCGAGCCTGGGCCACCCCGCCAACTTCCACGCCCCCCTGCAGGCCACCCGCGAGGACGTGCTGAGCGTCCACGCCGAGCGCTTCGTGCGGCGGGTGGAGGCGGCCAGCCAGGGCGAGGAGCCCTCCGACTTGGTGCATTACGGCCTGGGCACCGGCGACACCCCGGTCTTCCCCGGCATGGACGAGGCGGCCCGCTGGCTGGTGGGGGGGGCGCTCGAGGCCGCCCGCCTGCTCGTGGGCGGGGCCCGCGAGGTGCTGCACCTGGGCGGGGGCCTCCACCACGCCCAGCACGACCAGGCCTCAGGCTTCTGCGTCTACAACGACCTCTCCGTAGCCATCCGCCACCTCACCCGGGCCGGGATGCGGGTGGCCTACCTGGACGTTGACGTGCACCACGGCGACGGCGTGCAGTGGATCCACTACGACGAGGCCGAGGTGCTCACCCTGTCCTTCCACGAGTCCGGGCGCTACCTCTTCCCCGGCACCGGGGCCGTCCACGAGATCGGGCGCGGGGCAGGCGTGGGCCGCAAGCTCAACGTGCCGCTCGAGCCCTTCACCGAGGGCGAGAGCTACCTCGAGGTCTTCCAGCAGGTCAGCGAGGCCGCCCTCTCCTGGTTCCGCCCCGACGCGCTGGTGATCCAGTGCGGCTCTGACGCCCACTTCCAAGACCCCCTGGCCGAACTGCTGCTCACCACCCACACCTACGCCAAGGTCTTCCCCCTGCTGCGCCAGTACGCCCGTGACCTCGCCGGCGGCAGGGCCATCTTCACCCTGGGCGGCGGCTACAGCTTCGACGCGGCGGTGCGGGTGTGGGCCCTGCTCTACCACGTCCTCCAAGACCTCCCCCTCCCCGACACCCTGCCCCAGGACTGGCAGGACCGCTGGACCCCACGCCTGCGCGAACCGCTGAGCCCCACCCTCCACGACCCCGACCGCTGCTACCCCGAAATCCCCCGCAAACCCCAGATCGAGCAGCACAACCGCCAGATCGCACGGCGGCTGCTGGAAACGGTGCAGCCGTATTGGAAGTGAGGTTGGCGGTCAGCTAGCGACTTTCAGCCAGGCCGAGGGCCAAGGCGTTTTGCGTCTTGCGTTTTGCGTTTGGCGTTCGGCGTACGACGTACGACGTAGGACGCACGACCCACATTGGCCTTTAGCCGCAACACGTACACCCGCTAAAAGCCATACCCCCCCTGATACACATTCACTCCCGCCCCTCCTGCATAGCCTGGAGCTTGGTCGTGCCGGGTGGGCCCGGCAGGAGGAAGGTATGCACGGGGAATACAAAACTCCGGGGGGAAAACTGGTGGTCGTGGACCTCGAGCTCGAGGACGGCCACCTGGCGCGGGTGCAGGTGAGCGGGGACTTCTTCTTGGAGCCCGAGGAGGCGCTGGAGGCCATCAACGGGGCGCTCGAGGGGCTGCCGCGGGAGGCTGGCGAGGCCGAGATCGCGGGCCGGGTCCGGGCCGCGCTGGGGCCGGAGGTGGTGATGCTGGGCTTTTCGCCTGAGGCCATCGCGGTGGCGGTGCGGAGGGCGCTGGCATGAGCCGCACCGGCTGGAAGGGCTACGACTGGCAACTGCTGCGCGACGGCCCGATGAGCCCGGCGCTGCACATGGCGCTCGACGAGGTGCTCACCTACGAGGTGGGCGCGGGGCGGCGCAGGCCCACGGTGCGCATCTGGGAGTGGGGCGGCCCGGCGGTGGTGATCGGGCGCTACCAGTCGGTGAAGAACGAGGTGGACCCCGAAGGCCTCGAGCGCCACGGCATGAGCGTGGTGCGGCGCATCACCGGGGGCGGGGCCATGTTCATCGAGCCGGGCAACACCATCACCTACTCCCTCTACGCGCCGCAGGAGCTGGTGGCGGGGATGAGCTTCCAGGAGTCCTACGCCTTCATGGACGCCTGGGTGCTCGAGGCGCTGAAGTCGCTGGGCATCAAGGCCTGGTACCAGCCCATCAACGACATCACCGGTGAGGGCGGCAAGATCGCCGGGGCCGCCCAGACCCGCCGGGGCGGGGCGGTGCTGCACCACGTCACCATGGCCTACGACATCGACGCGGCCAAGATGGTGCAGGTGCTGCGGATCGGGCGCGAAAAGCTCTCCGACAAGGGCCAGACCAGCGCCCAGAAGCGGGTGGACCCCCTGCGCTCGCAGACCGGCCTGCCCCGCGAGGCGGTCATCGACCGCATGGTCGAGACCTTCGACAGCCTGCACGGGCTGCGCCAGGACGCCCTGAAGCCACAGGAGCTCGAGGCCGCCCACGCGCTGGTGGAGAGCAAGTTCGGCACCCGAGAGTGGGTCCACATCATCCCCTAGGGGCGGCGGTGAAGCCCAGGGCCTACAGCGCCGCGCTCAGCCTGCCCCTCGCGCCGGGCTTCGCCCCGCTGTGGAACGCGATGCGCGAGGGGCTGGAGGGGGTGCTCGAGCCCCACCCCGCGCCCGCCGTGCTGCGCGAGGAGCTGGCCCTGGCCCACCGCGAGGCCTACCTGCACCACGTCTTCAACGACGGCCTCACCCGCGCCGAGACCCTGCGGCTGGGCCGGCCCTTCGGCCCGGAGACGCTGCAACGCGCGCTGCACTCGGCGGGGGGCACGCTGGCGGCGCTCGAGGACGCCCTGCGGTGGGGCCTGGGCCTCAACCTGGGCGGCGGCACCCACCACGCCTACCCCGCTCGCGCCGAGGGCTACAGCCTCTTCAACGACGTGGCCGTGGCCGTCGCCAAGGCCCGCGCCGAAGGCTTGCGCGGGCGGGTGCTCGTCGTGGACCTCGACGTGCACCAGGGCAACGGCACCGCCGCCTTCTTCCAGGGCGACCCCACGGTGTTCACCCTCTCGGTCCACGCCCAGCACAACTACCCCCAGCGCAAGGAGCAGAGCGACCTCGACGTAGCCCTCCCGGACGGCACCGGCGACGCGGAGTACCTGGCGGCGCTCGAGCCCGCCCTCGAGCACGCCTTCGCCTCCCGCCCCGAGCTGGTCTTCTTCAACGCCGGGGCGGACGTGCTGGCCGGCGACCGCCTGGGCCGCCTGGCCCTGAGCCTGGAGGGCCTGGCCGAGCGCGACCGCCGGGTCTACCGCAGGGTACGGGAGAGCGCCGCCGCGCTGGTCGTGGTGGGCGGCGGGGGCTACCACCCGAACCTGCGGCTGCTGGCGGCAGCCAGGGTCCAAACCTACCGCCTGGCCGTGGCCGAACTCTGGAGCGTCGCTAGAGGCGGATGAGGAGCGGTAAGCGGTAAGCAGTCAGCCCTCAGCGAGAGGATTTATCCCCCCATCTCCCCTTGCCAAGGGGGGTGACAAGGCGTCTTGCGTCTTGCGTCTTACGTCTGGCGTCTGGCGTCTGGCGTCTTGCGTTTTGCGTCTTGCGTCTTGCGTACGACGTAGGACGTACGACGCCCGACCCGCGTCCCGCGTTTAGCGTTCCGCGTTCGACGCCCGACCCGCGTTCAGCGCCCAGCCATCAACGTTCCCCTAACCCGCCCACAAGCTCACGAAGCCGAATTTCTCCACGTCCACCAGCCCCTTGTCGGTGAGCTTGAGCTTGGGGATGACCTCGAGCGGCAGGAAGGCCACGTGCATCATGGGGTCGTGCAGGGTGGTGCCGAGTTGCCGGGTGGCGGCCAGCAGGCGCTCCATCTGGGCGCGGACCTCGGGCATGGGCCTGTCGCTCATCAGCCCGGCGACGGGGAGGGGGGTGAGGGCCAGCACCTCCTTGCCCAGCGCCACCGCGTAGCCCCCGCCCGCCTCGGCCAGGGCCCGCATGGCGGTGCGCATGGACTCGTCGTCGGCGCCGGCGCAGGTGAGGTTGTGGCTGTCGTGGCCCACGGTTCCCGCGATGGCCCCGCGCCGCAGGCCCAGCCCGTGCACGAAGCCCAGCCCCACCCCCTGCCCGCCGTAGCGGTTGACCACCGCCAGCTTGAGCAGGTCGCCCTCGGGGTCGGCCTGGGCCAGCCCGTCCACGATGCGGGCCGGGCGGACGCGTTCCTCGGTCACTACCTTCTGCGGGATGACCCCGATGGCCCGCACCCCCCTCCCCTGGGCCGGGATGTCGAGCGAGATGCGGTCGAGCTCGAGGCGCACGGTGCCCCACACCCGGCTCAAGTCGGCCTGCGGGCGCACCCACTCGCCCACCGGCTCGCCGTGCTCGGCCACCCAGCGCCCCGCCGAGTAGACCCGCTCGGCGCGGAAGTCCTCGAGGCGGCTCGTCACCACCAGATCGGCCCGCCGGCCCGGCGCGATGGCCCCCCGGTCGCGCAGGCGGTGGGCGTTGGCGGCCCCCAGCGTCGCCATCTGGATGGCGGTGACCGGGTCGAGCCCGAGCTTGATGGCCCGCCGCACCACGAAGTCGAGGTGGCCCTCGTCGAGCAGGTCCTCGGGGTGGCGGTCGTCGGTGCAGAAGGCCATGCGCGGGGCGGTCTTCTCGTTGATCACCGGCAGGAGGGCCTCGAGGTCGCGGGTCACGGTGCCCTCGCGCACCAGCACGTGGATCCCGGCCCGCAGCTTCTCCAGCGCCTCCTCGGCGCTCGTGGACTCGTGGTCGGTGGCGGGCCCGGCGGCGGCGTAGGCCTGGAGCCACTTCCCGCCCAGGCCGGGCGCGTGCCCGTCGATGCGCTCCCCCTGGAAGGCCATCAGCTTGTCGAGGCACTGCGGGTCGGCGAGCACCGCGCCGGGCACGTTCATGAACTCGGCCAGGCCCAGGATGCGGGGGTGGGTGCCCCACAGCTTGAGGAGGTCGGCGGCCTCGAGCACCGCCCCGCTGCTGGAGAGCGGGCTCGCGGGCACGCAGGAGGGCAGCATGAACAGGCAGTCCAGCGGCAGGCCCTCGGAGGCCTCGAGCAGGAAGCGCACGCCCTCGAGGCCGCACACGTTGGCGATCTCGTGGGGGTCGGCGACGAGCGTGGTGGTCCCCTTGGGCACGATGACCCGCGCGAGCTCGTAGGGCAGCGTCAGCGTGGACTCGATGTGGATGTGGGTGTCGATGAGGCCGGGCACCAGGAAGCGCCCGCCCAGGTCGTGCGCCTCGCGGCCCACGTAGCCCTCCCCCACCCCGGCGATGAGCCCGCCGGCGATCGCCACCGAAGCCGGGTAGACCTCCCCGGTGAACACGTTGAGCACCCGCGCGTTGCCCAGCACTAAGTCGGCGGGGGCGTCGCCCCGCGCGACCTCGAGAAGACGGATCAGCGTTTCGCGCTGCATAGCGCATTCTACCGGGAGACTCCGGCCCGGAAGTAGCTCGGGGCCAAGCAGGCGGCCCGGGCGAATGCCCCTGGCCCAGGGGCTAAAATCGGGGCATGGTCACGACCCCCAGCGGCACCCAGATGCTCGACTACCTGGGCCTGTTCGAACTCCTCACCCCCGAAGAGCGCGAGATCCAGCGCTCCTCGAGGCGCTTCCTCGACGACGTGGCCCTCCCCCACATCGGGCGGTGGTGGGAGGAGGGCACCTTCCCCACCCACCTGATCCGGCGCTTCGGGGAGATGGGCTTCTTGGGCCCCACCATCCCCGCCGAGTACGGCGGGGCGGGGGTCTCGAGCGCGGCCTACGGCCTCATCGCCTACGAGCTCGAGCGCATCGACTCCGGCCTGCGCAGCTTCTGCAGCGTGCAGAGCTCCTTGGTGATGTACCCCATCTACGCCTTCGGCTCCGAGGAGCAAAAGCGCGAGTACCTGCCCCGGCTGGCCACAGGCGAGCTGGTCGGCTGCTTCGGCCTGACCGAGCCCGACGGCGGCAGCGACCCCGACGGCAACATGAAGACCCGCGCCCGCAAGGACGGCGACGGCTTCGTGCTCAGCGGCACCAAGATGTGGATCACCAACGGCAACCTGGCCCACCTCGCCGTCGTCTGGGCCAAGGACGACGAAGGCGTGGTGCGCGGCTTCGTCGTCCCCACCGACACCCCCGGCTTCAAGGCCAACGAGGTGGGGCACAAGGCCTCGCTGCGGGCCTCGGTGACGAGCGAGCTGGTGCTCGAGGACGTGCGCGTCCCCGCCAGCGCCGTGTTGCCCGGCGTGCAGGGGCTCAAGGGGCCGCTCTCCTGCCTGACCCAGGCCCGCTTCGGCATCGCCTGGGGGGCGCTGGGGGCGCTCGAGGCCGTCTACACCGAAGCCCTCGCCTTCGCCCAGACCCGCACCACCTTCGGCAAGCCCATCGGCAGCCGCCAACTGGTGCAGGAGAAGCTGGTGCGCATGCTCAGCGACCACACCAAGGGCCTGCTGGTGGCCTGGCGCTTAGCCCAGCTCAAGGACGCGGGCAAGCTGCGCCCCCAGCAGGTGAGCCTCGGCAAGCGCGACAACGTGCGCGCCGCCCTGAGCGCCGCCCGCTCGGCGCGGGAAATCCTGGGCGGCAGCGGCATCACCCTCGAGTACCACGCCATCCGCCACATGCTCAACCTCGAGACCGTGGACACCTACGAGGGCACCCACGACATCCACACCCTGATCCTGGGGCGCGACATCACCGGCCTCAACGCGCTCGAGTAGAGACATAGGCCCTCCGCGAACGCTTTGACATGAGGCGGGATGAGCAGTTCTACGGTTATGACCTGGTATTCTAGCCGCCGATGGACAGAGCCGAACTCCGGGCGCGCGTTGCGGGGCGGATCACACGGTGCGACTGGCAGGACTTCCGTGAACTGGCTGAAGCGTATGGGTTTACACTGCTCATTGGAAAGGGAAGCCGCAGGCGCTTTGTGCACGAGTCTGGGTTCGTGGTAAGCGTCCACGAGCCACATCCCGCCAAACGTCCCGTCCACCCGGAGGCCGTGAAAGCGCTCCTACGTGCAATAGATCAACTGGAGGTACGATGAAAGTGCGGATTAACGTCGAATACCACCCCGAATACGAAGGGGAGTTCGAGCCGTACGTGGCGAAAATTCTCGAGTACCCCGAGCTTCAGGGTTACGGCAGCACTGCGGAAGAGGCGATTCAGGACGCGCTCGGCTTCCTCGAGGAGCACCTGGGCAAGCGGCTGAAGGTCGTGAGGGAAGAAGTGGCCCTCGAGCTGGCCAGCTAGACCGTGGGTGCGCTCACCGGCCTCAAAGTCCTCGACCTCTCCCGCATCCTGGCGGGCCCCTTCTGCACCCAGATGCTCGCCGACCTGGGGGCGGAGGTCTGGAAGGTCGAGCCGCCTAGGGGCGACGACACCCGCACCTGGGGGCCGCCCTTCCTCGAGCCCGCCGGACCCGCCGGCTGGAAGCTGGGGGCGGCAGGGGAAAGCGCCTATTACCTCGCCGCCAACCGGGGCAAGAAGAGCGTGGCGGTCAACCTCAAGGACCCGCGCGGGCAGGCACTGGTGCAGGCCCTGGCCGCTCGGGCCGACGTGCTGGTGGAGAACTACAAGACCGGCGACCTGGCCCGCTACGGCCTGGACTACCCCACCCTGGCCCGGCTCAACCCCCGTCTGGTCTACCTCTCCATCACCGGCTACGGGCACACCGGCCCCCGCGCCCAGGAGCCCGGCTACGACGTGGCGATCCAGGGGCTCATCGGCATCATGTCGGTGACGGGCGAGCCGGAGGGGCCGCCGGTACGGGTCCCGGTGGCCTGGGTGGACCTCATGACCGGCATGACCGGGGCAAGCGCGGTGCTGGCGGCGCTGCTCGAGCGCGAGCGGAGCGGCCAGGGCCAGCACATCGACCTCGCCCTCTTCGACACCGGGCTCTCGGCCATGGCCAACCTGGCCCAGAGCTACCTGGTCAGCGGCACCAACCCGGCCCGGCTGGGCAACGCCCACCCCCAGATCGTGCCCTACGGGGCCTTCGAGGCCAGCGACGGCTGGTTCATGCTCACCGTGGGCAACGACGAGCAGTACCGCCGCACCTGCGAGGCCATCGGCCAGCCGGAGCTGTGGGAGGACGAGCGCTTCCGGAGCAACCAGGGCCGCGTGCTCCACCGCGCCGAGTTGCTGGGGCGGCTCGAGGCCGTCTTCAAGACCTGCCCGCGGGCCCACTGGCTGAGCGCCCTCCAGCGGGCCGGAGTCCCCGCCACCCCGGTCAACACCCTGGCCGAGGCCTTCGCCGAGCCCCAGGCCCAGGCCCGGGGGATGCGCGCCGAGGCCCACCACCCCACGCTGGGCCCCCTCC
>NZ_QXDL01000102.1:0-14373 GCF_003574345.1 Calidithermus terrae | reverse complement strand
GGCTGGGCCGGCTGGGCCTGGGCCTCGGTGACCTTCTTCAGCTCCTCCTCCAGGGCGGCGATGCGGGCCTCGAGAGCGCTGGTGTCGGGGGCGGGGGTCGCCGGCTGGGCGGGCTGGGCCTGCGCGGTGCTGAGGTTCTTGATCTGCTCCTCCAAAGCCTGGAGGCGGGCGTCCTGCGCGGTGTTGGTCTCGCCGAAGCCGGCGATCTGGGTGCGCAGGGTCTCGAGCTCCCGGCTCACCTCCTCCATGCCCTTCTGCACGGTGGCCTGGTCCTCCGGGGTCGCGGCCTGGCCCGGGCAGGTGCTACCCGCCTGGATGAAGCGGTAGAAGATCAGCGCCGCTTGATAACGCGTGAGGTTCTGGTTTCCTCGATAAGTACCGTCCTCGAAACCCTGGATCAGACCGCACTCGGCGATGAAGTCCACGGCTTCCTTGGCCCAGTGACCCGCGGGAACGTCGCGGAAACTGGGAGTCGATTGCTGCACTGCGAGAATCATGCCCAGGCCGAATGCGCCCATCACCGCGGCGCGAACCAATGGTTTGTGCATATCGTTCCTCCTAGAGCGCGCCCTAACTTAGCCCATAGGGGCTAATGCGTTGCGCAATCGCTCTATGTCAAGGTGTACCTGCGGGGGCTGAAGGAAGTCAGAGGACTAGCTGAGGCTGCAATTAGCCAAACTCTGCATCGCATCTCATCTATGAGAAAACCCTTTGGCCCGGATGAACGGCAAAATTCAGCCTGTTCTTACGTTACCCAAGCGAAAACGGGCCATAAATTAGGCATATAAATACATTAAGGCCGTTAATTGATTCCTCAACAGACCATTAAGGAACGAGCCCGCCTAAAGCGGACTCGCCACAAGAAAATCCGTTCCCTATCGCCAGGGCTGGGGGAGCTTGCGGCGCTTCCAGCGCTGTGGGAACAGACGTCGGCCGCCGTAGCTCAAGGCGGCGAGGGCCGCGCCGATGAGGCCCAGCACCCACAGCGTGGCGAAGAGCCACACCGCCAGGAACAGTCCGATGACCAAGGCCAAACCGAGGCCCACCCAGGCCAGGGGGCTGCGGGGCATGCCAGACCAGTAGGCTTTCACGTTTTTCAGGGTATGCAAGAACGAAGGGCGCGAATGCTAGGCCGCTCTCATTTGGGCATCGCGCACGCGCTCGAGCGCCTCGAGCTGCTCGAGCCAGGCCTCCGGGCCGCCCGCCTCGCCGCCGGGCCCCCAGCCCATGTACTCCAGCGTGAGCACCTCCAGGCGGGGAAGCCGGGGCATCACCCACTCCAGCAGGCGGTAGTCCTCCTCGCTCAGGCTGCGGTGCCGGTCGCGCAGGCCCTCCGGCTCGAGCCGCGGGCCCGAGACGTGGACCTCCCGCACCCGCCCCAGCGGCAGGGCGGCGAGGTAATCGCGCACCTCTTCCCCGCGGTGCCAGGCCGCCACCCGGGCGTGGGCCAGGTCCAGCAGCAGATCGCTCCCGCTGCGCTCGAGCGCCTGCGCGATGAAGGCGGGGTCGGTGGTGTAGCGGGGGCGGCTCTTCCAGGCGTACCAGGGGAGGTTTTCCAACAGCACCTCCTTGCCGGTGAGGGCCCGCAGCCGGGACGCGCTCGAGGCGACGCGCCCCAGCAGGGCTTCGCGGCTTAGCTCGCCGTCGCGCTCGGGGAGGTAGTCGAGGTGGGCGGAAACGAAGGGCGTGCCGCTGAGCCCCGCGAGCTCGCACAACAGCCCGGGCTCGGGGATTTCCGGCATGGTGAGGGAGTAACCCGGCGGCCCCCAGCCGTGCAGCAGCACCGGCAGGTAGTGCCGCGCCCGCAGGACCTCGCGCCGGGAGTCGGGGCTGAGCGGGCACTTGATGTAGTCGAGCGGCAGGTCGTGGGTGTAGAGCAATTCGAAGAGCTCGGGCGTTCCGTTGGCGGCGAGGCGGATCATGGCTTTTGAGCATTATACACACAATGTGTAAATAACTCATCAACGGCACGGCTCGGCCTGCGCCTTACCTGAACCGCGCCAGCAGGTCGCGCGCGATGATGACCTTGGAGTTCCACCCATCGAGATCGTATCGGGAAGGCTAGGTATAAAGTTCGTCATTATGAAGTGTGAAAAACCAACCTCGCCCCGGAAGGTAGACGATCGCCGGAATGCTATGAGTTCGACTTCACGCAGGACGGCGTGCTCGGGGTGAGCTTCGCGCTGAGCACGAGGAGCCACCCCCTGACCCCGCCCGACCTCGGCTTCGCGGTGCTCCAGGTGGGCGGGGAGTACTTCCTGGTCGCGGGGCCGCGGGGCTTCGTGCGCCACGCCGTCGGCATGTCGCTGCCCACGCCCTGGCAGCTCTTCGCCCAGATCCGCGACACACAGACGATCCGCCCCCTGCGGGAGGCCATGACGCAGGCCATGGAGCGCTACCGCCGGTTCGCCACTTAAACGACCCGGGATGGTTATCTGGTTGGTGGTTGGAGCATGAAGACGTCTCAAGAGCGTTACGCTCCTCTCGGGGCCAAGGTATTGGCTAAGAATCCCGGTTAACCCAAATTCCCGGAGGGATTGGACCGTACAGCTACCAAATGGCGTCGTCACGAACGAGTAAAACGCCTTGGCAGTCCAGTTGGACTATTCTGACCACCACACCCTGATTAGCACAGGGAGTAAGCGTACATCGAGCTGGTACCGGTTCTTGATCGCTTAGGGAGGGTATTCGCTCGCCTTCGCTATGGAGGCAACTGGAATGATAAATAGCACAGGCTGCAAGTACCTTCCGGGGATCATTGAAACCCTTGACAAAGGCGAGACCGAAGGGTATTTCAAGTGAAGCTTGGCAGAGAAAGGAACGGGCTATGAACTACACCCTTGTTCCCCGGCAGTCGGTCGGCCCGGTGCGCTTCGGCATGAGCCGCGGGGAGGTGCGGGCCGCGCTCGGTAGGCCGAACTCTTCGGGCGACCGCTACGACGGGCTGCTCTACGACTCTTACCGGCCCCTCAACCTCAGGGTGTACCACTCCCCGCAGGCGCCGCACCCATGCGTGGCGGCGGCCGTCGAGTACCCCGGTGGCCTGGAGCTCGACGGCCAGGCGCTGGTGTGGCGCCCCTACGCCGAGATCGTGGCCTTCCTCCGCGCGCGCGACCCGCGCCTCCTCGCCCGGACCGGCCAGGTCCTGTCCGTGGCGCTCGGCCTCGAGTACGCCGACGGGACAGCGTCGCCCGACGGCATGGCGCCAGCCGTCCAGGTCACCGCCTTCGCCGAGGGCTACCCCGTAGACGACGGCGAGCTCGAGGAGCCCGAGGCCCGCGCGGCCTGGGCCTACGAGCCCGGCGCCGGGGTGGGGCCCCTCCGCTTCGGCATGGGCCGGGACGAGGCGCACCGCGCCCTCAGCGCCTGGGCCGGGGAGGAGCTCGAATTCGAGGTCATGGGCCACGACCCCGACTGCGAGTACTGCGCCGCCTGGGACCTCCGGCTGTACTTCGAGCGGGCCACGGGCGGGTGCAACGCCGTGGAGTTCTTCTGGCCGCCCCGCTCGCCACAGGTGGTGCTGATGGGGCGCCGGCTGCTGGGCCACCCGGAGGACGGCCTCGTGGAGTGGCTGAAGGCGCTGGACCCCGCCCTGGACTTCGACGACGGCTCGCAGGGCTACGTCTCGCCGCGCTACGGCCTGTACTTCGCCAGCAACGAGCAGTTCGGCCGGGTCGACAACCTGGCGGTGTTCTCCAAGCACTGGCCCCCGAGGTAGGCACATCTGGCTCGAGCGCTGCTCAGCCTTCTGTGTGGCACTCTTCTTCTCAGTAGTGGCTGCCGCTGCGTCGCGGTGGAGATTTCCGACCCCGGCCAGGTGGAACTCGGCGGTGAAGCCCTACCCCTCAGCGTCACCTTCAGGGAGGAGTACACCCATACCTGCCCTCCCGTCGAGCCTATGCCCACAGCGATCTGTGCCTAGAGCCCCCACACCGCAGTAGGCCTGGTGCGCTGTACTGCGCTTCGGCTAGCCTCATAGCTTCAGCCTCTCCGGTGACGAGCCCCGGCTACAGGCGTTGCGTGTCACCCGGCTGAGGCCGAGAAGTCGAGGGGCCCGTGGTTGAAAGCCACGGGCCCGTGTGCGGCTCGAGCCGCGCCTTACCTGAACTTCGCCAGCAGGTTGCGCGCGATGATGACCTTGAGCACCTCGGTGGTGCCCTCGCCGATGCGCATGAGGCGGGCGTCGCGCCAGTAGCGCTCGACGGGGTACTCCTTGATGTAGCCGTAGCCGCCGAGCACCTGGATGGCCTCGTCGCAGGCCTTCACCGCGACCTCGGAGGCGAACATCTTGGCCTGCGCGGCCTCAGTGCCGAAGGGGCGGCCCGCGTCGCGCAGCTCGGCGGCGCGCAGGTAGAGCAGGCGGGCGGCCTCGAGGTTGGTCGCCATCTCGGCGAGCTTGAAGCTCACGCCCTGGAACTCGGCGATGGGCTTGCCGAACTGCTCGCGCTCGAGCGCGTACTTCGCGGCGAACTCGAGCGCGGCCCGCCCCAGCCCCACCGACAGCGCGGCGATGCCGATGCGCCCGCCCTCGAGCACCTTCATCACGTCGTAGAAGCCCTTGCCGCGCTCGCCCATGAGCGCGTCCTTGCCCACGCGCAGGTCCTCGAAGATGAGCTGGGCGGTGTCGGAGGAGTTGAGGCCGAGCTTCTCCTCCTTGCGGCCGATCCGCAGGCCCTCCGCCGGGCGGTAGAACACGAAGGCCGACAGCCCCAGGTGCTTCTTGTCGGGGGAGGGGGCGGCGTCGGTGCGGGCGTTGACCACGTAGACCCCGCCCACCGAGCCCTGGGTGATGAACTGCTTGGAGCCGTTGATCACGAAGCCCTCGGGGGTCTCGTCGGCCCGGGTGCGCATGGCGGCGGCGTCGGAGCCGGAGCCCGGCTCGGTGAGGCCCCACGCGCCCAGCAGTTCGGCGCTCGCCAGCTTGGGCAGGAACTCGCGCTTGTGGGCCTCGCTGCCGGCGATCAGGATGTGCCCGGTGCACAGCGAGTTGTGCGAGGCCACGGTGAGGCCCAAGGAACCGTCCACGGCCCCGACCTCCTCGACGATGCGGGCGAACACGCGCGTGCTGAGCCCGGCCCCGCCGTAAGCCTCGGGCACGTTGGCCCCCATCACCCCTAGCTCGCCCAGCTTCTTCACGATCTCCATGGGGAACTCGCCCGTGCGGTCACGCTCGGCGGCGCCCGGGGCCACCTCAGCCTGCAAGAAGTCGCGCAACGCGCCGACGATCTGGCGCTCCTCGGGGCCGAGCTCGAACCACAGTTCGCGGGATTTTTCAGTGAGCAGCATCCTGACCTCCGACAAACATAACGCTTTAGGAACATCATAACGTAAAAGCGTCATATATCAATCGGGGGTGGGGGTATGGGGGTATGGGAGTTCTGCGTCGATAGTCGATAGTCGATAGCCGATGGCCGGGCGCCGGGCGCGGGTCGTACGTCCTGCGTCGTACGTCGTACGCAAAACGCAATACGCGAGACGCAAAACGCAAGACGCCCTGGCCCTGGATCCTTGACCCTCGACCTCGAGCGCCACGGGCCTTGTGCTGATGGCTGACGGCTTACCGCTCCCTGCGCAAAACACCTCGAGCCGAGCACGTCCCTGACGAAATTCGATTCGTGGTTGTGGAGCTTGGTGATTGAACAAATCCCTTTGTCATCCCCTCGTGCTATAGTGAGGACACCGTGAGACATCCCCAAGTACCAATGCTGTCCCCATTGGGGAAGAAAGCTCACGCCCCATGGAGGAATAGCTGAATGCAGATCGAAGCTGGTGCCATCGTTGAAGGCCGTGTGACGCGGATCATGGATTTCGGGGCTTTCGTGGAGTTGCCCAACGGCGAGTCGGGGCTTGTCCACATCTCGCAGATCGCCCACGAGTTCGTCAAGAACGTGCGCGATCACCTCTCCGAGGGCGAGGTGGTGCAGGTGATGGTGCTGGGCCGCGACGAAAAAGGCCGCCTGGACCTCTCCATCAAGGAGCTCACCCCCGCGCCCGTCGAACCCCCGCGTCCCAAGCGCCTGCCGCGCCAGGCCCCCGAGTTCGAGAACAAGCTCAAGAGCTTCTTGCGCGGTTCGGGCGGAGGCGGCTTCGGCGGCGGAGGCAGCAAGAAGCCCGGCAAGGGCAAAGGCGGCCGCGGTCGGCGCTAACGCATCTATCGAATTCCTGCCCGCCCTACGGGGCGGGTTTGGTGTTTGGGGAAGCGACAAGCTGTCAGCAGTCCGCTTTCAGCCGCCAGCTCGTGGCTCGTGGTTGCCCCTTCCCCGGCCCTCGACGCCGGCGGGGAGGGTTTATCCCCCCTAACCCCCCTTGCTAAGGGGGGAACAAGGCGTCTTGCATTTTGCGTTTCGCGTTTCGCGTTTGGCGTTTGGCGTTTGGCGTTTGGCGTACGACGTAGGACGTACGACCCGCACCCGGCGTCCGGCTATCAGCCCTTCAGCGCTTCCCCTTCTTCCACGCCTCCGACTTCCCCTTGGGAATGCTCAACGACTTGAACTCTCCCCCGCGCAGGTGCTTGGCGAGGTAGACAATCTGGCCCACGTGGTAGGCGGTGTGGGCGAGCGAGCGGTCGATGGCCTCGAGCACGCTTAGCTGGCGGCTGCGGATGAGCACCTTCTGGGTAAGGTGTTCGGGGCGGAGGTTCTCGAGGGTGATGAGCAGGGCGGTCCAGCCGTTCTCCCAGGCCAGCCACAGCTCTTCGGCGCTGTCGCCGTGGACTTCGAACTCGGCGTCGCGGTTGCGGTCGGGCTTTTCGCCGTCGCTGGTGAGGAAGTCGGTCCAGCGCGAGCGCAGGTTGCCGCCGACGTGCTTGAGGATCACGGCGATGCTGTTGGAGGCGAGGTCGGGGGTGAAGAACCAGTCCTGGGGCGAGACCTGGGCTAAGGCCCCCTCCGCGAGTTCCTTGTAGGCGCGGAAGGTCTCGAGGCTGCTGCGCAGGTAGAGGGCCCCCAGTTCCTCGCTCATGGGTCCACTATAGCCCCAGTTCGCGGGCCAGCAGCGCCGCCTGGGTGCGGCCCTTGAGGTTCAGTTTGGCGAGGAGGCTGCTGACGTGGGTCTTGACGGTCTTCTCGGCGATGCCCAGGCGCTGGGCGATGGCCTTGTTGGAGAGGCCCTGGGCGACGAGGGCGAGCACCTCGCGCTCCTTGGCGGTGAGCCCGGCCAGGCGGTCGTGGTGGGGGCGGGCCAGCAGGCGCACGGCGGCGGGGTCGAGGGGCACCTCGCCCCGGGCTGCCGCCCGGATGCCGTCGAGCAGGGCGGCGGGGCCGGCGTGCTTGAGCAGGTAGCCGGAGGCGCCCGCGTGCAGGGCCTGGCGCAGGGTTTCCTCCTCGAGGAAGCTGGTGAGGATGAGCACCTTGGGGGCGTCGTCGAGCTCGAGGAAGCGGCGGACCCAGGCCAGGGCATGGCCGTCAGAAAGGTGCAGGTCGAGCAGCACGAGGTCGGGGCGCAGGCTGTGGGCCTTGGCGAGGGCGTCGTGACCCTCTTCGGCCTCCCCGACGAGCTCGAGGTCGTCGTAGAGGCTGAGGAAGGCCTTGAGGCCCTCGCGCACGATGGGGTGGTCATCCACGATCAGCAGCCGGGTGGGCATCACTCGACCTCCCTGGCGCCCGCCGGCGCGGCCCGCAGGGGGATGCGGGCCTCGAGCAGCACGCCCCCGCGGGCCCGGTTGCTCACGCGCAGGCTGCCGCCCAGGGCCTGCGTGCGCTGCTCGAGCGAGAGCAAGCCCATCCCCCGCGTGACCTGCTGGGGCAGGCCGCGCCCGTCGTCCTCGAGGCGCAGCCGGGCCTGTCCGCGGTGACGGTCCAGGCGAATCCAGAGGTTTTTGGGGTGGGCGTGGCGCAGCGCGTTGTGCACGCCTTCCTGGGCGATGCGGTAGAGGGTTTCGGCCACGCCCTCGGGCAGCTCGAGGGGCTGGGCGTCGAGGTGGACCCGCACCACCCCGTCCACGCGGTCGGCCAGGCGGGAGAGGGCCGGGGCGAGGCCCTGGGAGAGGTCGGCGGGGCGCAGCAGCTCGACCAGGCCGCGCAGTTCCGACAGCGCCGAGGAGACCAGCTCGGCGGAGCGCTCGAGGGCGGCCTCGCGCTGCTGGGAGCTCTCGCGGGCCACGTTGAGCGAGAGCTCGGCGGCGAAGAGGAGCTGGGCCACCGAGTCGTGCATCTCCCGCGCCAGCCGGGCCCGCTCCTCCAGCGCCGCCAGCGCCTCGCGCTCGCGCACCTGCTGCTCCTGCAGGCGGGCGCGGCGGAAGGCCAGCCCCAGGGTGCGGCCCACGGCGGTGAGGAACTCCAGCGTCTCGGCGTCGAAGGGCTCGCGTCCCGGCGCGGCGAGGTTGAGGATGCCCACCGGGCCGTCGCGGGTGAGCAGCGGCACGCTGGCGTGGACCTCGAGCCCCCCCTTGTCGCCCTGGGCGCTCTCGAGGCGGCTGCAGGTGACGATGTTGACCCCCCGGTCGAGCTCGCCGTGGCGGAAGAGCCAGTGGCAGTCGCAGCTCTTCTCCCGAAGGCTGCGCCGCTCGTCCGCGGCCAGCGCGGGCGGCAGCCCGGTGCAGCTCGACAGCGTGAGCTGCCCCTGCCGGGCGTCGCCGGGGTCTACCTGGGTCACGAACACCCAGCCCGTGCTCAGGCCCAGCAGTTCGACCAGTTCCTCCAGCGCGGCCTGCAGGGCCTGGTTGAGGTCGGCCTGTTTGTTGAGCACCTCGAGGATCTGGTTGAGCGTCGCCAGTTCCCTGAGGCGGCGTTGGAGGGCGGCGGAGCGGGGCATCGCCACTCACCGCCCGAACAACCAGCCGCCGTTGACGTTGAGGACTTCCCCGGTGATGTAGGCGGCCTCGGGGGAAGCCAGGAAGCGCACGGCGGCCGCCACGTCCTCGGGGCTGCCGGGGCGGCCTGCCGGGATCTGCCCGACGAGGCTCCGCAGGCGTTCCTCGGGGAGTGGCCCGCCGAAGAAGTCGGTCCCGGCGACGAGCCCGGGGACCACCGTGTTGACGGTGATGCCCTCGGCGCTGAGCTCCCGGGCCAGCCCCACGGTCAGGCCGTGGACCCCGGCCTTGGCGGCCGCGTAGCCGATGGCCCCGCCCCGGCTCCCCCCGGTGTAGGCCGCGATCGAGCCGACGTTGACGACGCGCCCCCCAGGCCGCGCCAGGTGCGGCGCGACGGCCAGGCTCATCAAGAAGGCGCCCTTGAGGTTGGTGCCGATCTCATCGTCCCATGCGCGCTCGGCCTCCTCGAGCGCCATGCGGGTGCTGACGCCGCGCACGAAGCCGGCGTTGTTGACCAGCACGTCGATGCGCCCGAACTCCCGCACCACCCCGGCGACCGCGGCCGCGACCTCTTCCCGGCGGCTCACGTCGGCCCGGCGCCAGGCCGCCCCGACCGCCTCGGCCGTCTCCCGCAGCACCTCCTCGCGGCGGCCCACGATCACCACCTGCTCCCCGTCACGGGCGAAAGCCTCGGCAATGGCCCGGCCCATCCCGGTGCCGCCCCCGGTCACGATGACAACACGCTTATTCATGCTCATGCCTTAATTCTTCCCGATGCCACCACTCCCGCCACTCCACCGGCCCCCCGCCCACAAAACGCCCCACGCTCACGCCGTCGAGCCGGACCCGCTCGCCGCCGGGCACCCGGGTGAACTCGACCCGCCAGCTCACCACGCCCACGTCCCCCTCCACCGCCAGGACCTCGCCCTGGAATTTCACGCCCTGCTGGGTGGCGAGGTTGTCGAGCCAGTAGCGCCTCACCGCGTCGAAGCCCCGGATCGGGGGGTCGAAGGGGTTCTCCCGGTAGGTCACGCCGGGGTCGAAGAGCGCGGCGGCGCGCTCGGCGTCGGCCTGCTCCCAAGCTTGGCCCAGGGCGCGCAGCCAGCGCTCGAGCCCCTCCCGCCTCAGGCTCACGGCACCTCCCACAGGCGCGGCAGCCCCTCCAGGCGCTTCCAGCCTTCGCCCCCCTCCACGCGCTCCACGCCGAGGTCGGTGAAGTAGGCGTCGAGCACGGCGGCCCGCTCCATCGCCAGGGGCGGGCGGCAGTAGTCCTCCTCCTCCCACACCAGCCACTCGCCCTCCACCCGGGCGTTCCTGAGCGAGTGGTCCAGGGCCTTTCCGAAGGGCTGCATCGCGCGGATCTCCCCGCTGTCGAGCCGGGAGCGGAGCTCGGGGAGCTTGTGGGGGAGGGCTTTGGCCCGTACGAGGTAGTGCGCCATGTCAGGTCCTCCGCTCGAGCGACCCCCTGAGGTCGCCGAAGATGAGCTGCTGCACGTGGTCCTGCCCGAACCACTCGTGGGGGAAGCCCGCCTTGAAGGGGTTGGCCTCCCGCAAGCGCTCGAGGTGGGCGTCCTCGAGGGTGAACTCGAGGGCGCCCAGGTTGTCGAGCAGTTGGGCCTGGGTGCGCGCCCCCAGGATGGGGACGATCTGGGCGCGGTGCTGCTGCTGGCGCACCCAGTTGAGGGCGACCTGGGCCGGGCTGCGCCCTATTTCCCGCGCCACTTCCATCACGGCCTCGGCAAGCTTGAGCCGCTCGGGGGCGATGTTCTCGCGCTGCTGGCGGGCGGGGCCGGCGGCGGGCTGGTTGTACTTCCCGCTCAGCACCCCGCCGCCCAGCACCGCCCAGGGGGTCACGGCCAGGCCCAGGGCGCGGGCCATGGGCAGCAGGTCGCGCTCCGCGTCGCGCGAGGCCAGGCTGTAGGGCACCTGCAGCGCCACGAAGGGGCTCCAGCCGCGCAGGTCGGCGAGGGTGTTGGCCTGGGCGACCACCCAGGCCGGGCTGTCGGAGATGCCCACGTGGTGCACCTGCCCGCTTCGCACCGCGTCGTCGAGGGCGCGCATGACCTCCTGGGGCGGGGTGGTGAAGTCCCAGGCGTGCAGCCACAGCAGGTCAACGTGGTCGGTCTGGAGGCGCTCGAGGCTCCCCTTGAGCGAGCGCATGAGGTTCTTGCGGTGGTTGCCGCCGAAGTTGAGGTCGCCCTGCCGGTCGGAGAGGGTGTACTTGGTGGCGAGGACGAAGTGGTCGCGGTCGGCCTTGATGAACTCGCCCACGTAGCGCTCGCTGGTGCCGCCCGTGTAGTTGCAGGCGGTGTCGATGAAGTTGCCGCCCGCCTCGGCGTAGGCCTCGAAGATGCGCCCGCTCTCCTCGCGGCTCGCGCCCCAGCCCCAGTCCTCGCCGAAGGTCATGGTCCCCAGGGCCAGTTCCGACACCCGCAACCCGCTGCGTCCCAACAGTTTGTAGCGCATCATGCTTCCTCCCGTGCGGCCTCGGCCTCGAGCCGCGGGTCCGTGTAGCCAGGCCTTCGCCCCTGCCGTAGGGCTTCCCGGTAGGCGTCGGGCAGGTTTTCGGGGGCCAGCGCGCAGACCGGGAAGCAGCGCGGCTCGCGGACAAGCACAAGGGCAGGGCTCATAGGCCGGCGTCGCTGAGGGTGAGGGGGGCGCCGTCCGGGCCCGCCACCGACACCCGGAACGGGGCGGGCTGCGCCGCTTTGCCGGTGTCGGGGAACCAGACGCGCCCCCGCCGCACCACGATGAACAGCCCGTGCTCGTCGCCCACGGGCACGAAGGCGTCGTTGAGCTCGGCGCGGTAGAGCGCGGCGGCGGTGCGCCGCTGCAAACGGGCTACGGTGGCCGGGACGTCCTCGGAGGCCACCCCGATCTCGCTGACGCCCTCGAGGCTCCGCGCGGTGAAGGGGCCGCCCCCGCCGCCCGGCAGGGTGTGCCGGGCGATGAGCTCGCCGATGTTGCCCGCGGGGTCGTAGAAGTAGAGCATGTGGGCGTTCCAGTTCTCCGAGCGGAAGGTGTCCTGGCCCTGCGCGTCGGGGATGAGGCGCACCCGCTCGCGGGCCCAGGCCTCGGCCTCGGCGAAGCGGTGCTCGGGAACGTTGAAGGCGAAGTGGTAGAAAGGGCTCGAGCCGCCGGCGGCCTGCTCGAAGGTCAGGCGCGAAGCCCCCACCCCGAAGGTGACGGCCCCGGGGGTTTCGTCCACGACGGGCAGCTCGAGCACCCCGGCGTAAAAGGCCCTGAGCTCGGCCAGCCGCCCGGTGGAAAGCCAGAGTTGATGAATCCGCATGAAGTCTCCAGATGTCCGATTTTCTCGAATAAAACGCTTGAAGCCGTGCTGGACTCGCGGGCCGATATCGCTATCGGCTATCAGCTATCGACCATCGACTATCGACTATCGACGAGCGTTCTACGGCAAGATCAAGTGTAAGTCCCCGAACTCGTGCCAGAGGTAGCGCTGCTCGAGCGCGGCTTGGTAGGCGGCCTCGAGGTGCCCCCGCCCCGCGATGGCCTCGAGCATCATCAGATGCGTGGCCTTGGGCTCGTGCCAGCCGGTGAGGATGCCGTCCACGGCCCGCACGCCGCGCTCGGGCGTGACGAGCAGCCGGGTCCAGCCCTCGCCGGGGTGAACCCGGCCCAGCGGGTCGGCGACGGTCTCGAGCGCCCGCACCACGGTGGTGCCCACCGCGACCACCCGCCGGCCCTCGGCCTTAGCCTGGCTCACCGCCTGGGCCGTGACGGGGGGCACGCGGTAGAACTCCTCGTAGGGCGGCTCGTGGGACTCGAGCGAGGCCACCCCGGTGTGCAGCAGCAGCGGGACCACCAGCACCCCCTGGCTCAGCAGCCGGGTGAGGACCTCGGGCGTGAAGGCCCGCCCCGCCGAGGGCATCTCGGCGCTGCCCATCTCGGTGGCGTAGACGGTCTGGTAGAACTCCAGCGGCCACTCCTGCCCCACGTAGCCGTAGCGGATGGGCTTGCCGTGCTCGAGGAGGTAGGGCAGCGGGTCGGGGGCGTAGGGCTCAGGGAAGGAGAAACTGGCGACCCACAGGCGCGAGCCAGCTTTTCCGGCGCCCTCCATCCGGTGCCGGGCCAGCAGCGTGACCGACGCCCCGCCCGGCAGGCGCAGGGTCTCCCCCGCCTGTCCCCCGCCGTAGGGCTTGGTGGCGCCGTCCTCGAGCCGCCGCAGCTCCACGGTCCACACCCCGCCCGGCAGGCGGGTGGAGAGGTGCAGCCGCAGCTCGCTCCCGTCCTCCCGGAAGGCCGGCAGCGCGGCGGGCAGGGTGCCGGAGGTGTTGACGACCAGGACGTCCCCCTCGCGCAGGAACTCGGGCAGGTCGCGGAAGCGGGCGTGGGCCAGGCGGTCGCCCTGCCGGTAGGAGACCATCAGCCGCACCCCGTCGCGGCTGAGGCCCCGCGCCTCCGGGGGCTCGTGGGCCTCGAGCTCCTCAGGGAGGGCGAACTCGAGCGAAGGCCCTTTCAGCGTCATGAAACGGGCTCCTCGGTCTTCCCGGCCTCGTACAGCGTGATCTGCAACCCGCCGGGGGCTCGCAAGCGCTGGTTGTGGTCGCCCCAGGGCGTGAGGACGGGCGGCTTGACCACCTGGGCCCCGGCTTCTTGCAGGGCCCTGGCCGCCTCCTCCAGGCGCTCGACCTCGAGGGCTAAGCGCACCGGCCCCGAAACCCGTTCGCCCGCCTCGAGCCGGTCCACCCACTCGGCCTGGGGTTCGTCGAACAGCTCGAGCGTGGCCTTCTCCAGGTTCAACAACACCCCGCGCCCGCCGTTGTCCCACTCCTGGGCCACCTCCAGGCCCAGGCCCTCGCGCAAAAGCCGCAGAACGCCGTCGAAGTCCCGCACCGTGACGGCGAAGCGGAACTCCCGGACCCGGCTGGGCCTCTGGCCGACCTCACGGGCTTTGTAGCGCCCGCTCGGCCAATCGCCCTCGATCAGCTCCAAAAGCCCCGGCACGCTCGCCTCGGGCGGGGGGCGGTCGGAGACGTCCTCGCCGGGGAAGGCCTCCTGCTGCATCCGGGTGTTCATGTCGCCGGGGTCCACCCAGTAGACGCGCAATTCGGGGTGCTCGGCGGCGAGCACGCGGGAGAGCTGCTCGAGCGCGGCCTTGCTCGAGCCGTAGCCGCCCCAGCCCGCGTAGCCCTCCACCGCCGCGTCGGAGGTGACGTTGAGGAGGCGGGCGCCCGGCCTGAGGACGGGCAGGGCGAGCTGGATGAGCCGCAGCGGGGCGAAGACGTTGACGCGGTAGACCTGCTCGAGCGCCTCGAGGGGGTAGTCGGCCAGGGCGGGCTGGGGGCTGGGGCCCAGCCCGCTGGCGTTGTTGACGAGCAGGTCGAGGCCGCCGAGTTCGCGGGCGGCCTCGACGAGGGCCCGGGCGTGGCGGGGGTCGGCCACGTCGCCGGGGAGGGCGACGACCCGGGTGCGGGCGGCGAGCTCGGCGCGGGCGAGCTCGAGGGCCTGCTCCCCGCGGGCATCGATCACCAGCGACCAGCCCCGCCCGGCCAGGGAGCGGGCCAGGGCCAGCCCCAACCCGCGGCTCGCGCCGGTGACGAGAGCGACTTTGGGCTCTAGGCGCATGGCTCCTCCTGGGGGGCGGGCTGGAGCGCCTGGGC
>NZ_QXDL01000101.1:0-14478 GCF_003574345.1 Calidithermus terrae | reverse complement strand
GTGCTGGGGCATGGTGCACCGGCGCCACCACGGGGGCGGGCTGGGCAAGCGGCTGCTGCTCGAGCGCCTGTACCGCCTGGCCCAGTACCCCGAGGTGGCCTTCATCCGGCTCGACACCAGCCAGCACACCTGCGGCTTCTTCGAGAAGCTGGGTTTCGCCACCATCAAAACCGAGCCCAACGGTTATGCTCCAGGCCTAGACCGCTACGACATGCAGCTATGGCTCGAGCCCGCCGCCCGCGACCGCATCAGGGCGGCCTGGCTCCAGACCCAGCCCCTCCAAGGAGAGCCCTCATGATCAAGATTCGCCCCGTGGATAAGCCCGCCGATTTCGCCGCGATCGCCCAGGTCCTCACCGCCGTGGACCCCGAGTGGCCCGTGACCCCCGAGATGGTGGCGCGCTGGGACGAGCAGCGCAACCCCAAGTACCACAGCGCCGACTTCGTGGCCGAGCACGGCGAGGCCGGGGTGGTGGCGGTGGCCGGGCTGGGCGAGGACGACTGGGCCTGGGAGGAGGGCAAGTACTGGGTCAACGTGCGCGTGCACCCCGGCTTCCGCGGCAAGGGCGTCGGCAGCGCCCTCTACGAGCACCTGATGCAGCACCTCCAGACCGAAGCCCCCGTGACGCCCAAGAAGGTGCTGTGCATGTTCGGGGAGGACAAGCCCGAGACCCGGGCCTTCGTGGAGCGGCGCGGCTTCGTGCTCGAGTGGAAGCGCTACGAGTCGCGCCTGCAGACCCAGGGCTTCGACTTCGCGCCTCATGCCCACATCGAGCAGCAGGTGCAGGAGGCGGGGCTCGAGCTCCGGAGCCTGGCCGAGCTGATGGCCGCCGACCCCCAGGCCGCGCGCAAGCTGTGGGAGCTCGACTGGATCCTCTTCCAGGACGTGCCCATGGGCGTGACCTTCACCAAGCGCGAGTTCGAGCAGTGGATGAAGGAGGAGCTCGACGACCCCCACTTCGTCAAGGAGGCCAGCTTCGTCGCCCTCGACCCCCGGCGCCACGACCCCCTCACCGGCAGCTTCGTGGGCTACACCAGCCTGATGCACAACCCGGCCGGCTTCTGGGTGATCGGCATGACCGGGGTGCTGCGCGAGTACCGCGGCAAGGGCTTAGCCAAGGCGCTCAAGCTGCGGGGCATGCGCTACGTGCAGGGGCACGGCGGCGGCGAGATCCGCACCTTCAACGACCCGCCCAACTTCGTGATGTACGGCATGAACCTCGCCATCGGCTTCGAGCCCTACCCCTCGAGGCTGCGCTACATGAAGCGCCTCGACGGCCAGCCGGTCGAGCCCTTCGACGAGGGCAAGTACCGCCGGGAGCGGGCCCCGCGCTGAGCGGCTGGGGCTCAGTCCCGCAGGCCGAAGAGGCGGCTGACCATGTGGTCGATGAGCAGGAAGAGCACCACCAGCAGGAGGATGAGCCCCCACCAGGGCATCTGCACCCACACCACCACGAACAGCCGCTCGAGCACCTTGTAGAGGATGAACCCGAAGATCAGCGTGGTGACGAGGCTGGCCAGGAAACGGCGGGCTTTGTCCACGCCCTAAGGATAGCCGACCACCGGAGAAAGTATGAAAACGCTCAACCTGACCGTTCGCCCCTTCGAAGAGCGCGACTACGCCGCCATCGCCGAGGTCTTCAACGCGGCCTGGCCCGACGAGGCCTATTCCGAAGCCAGGCTGCGCGAGGACGACGACCACCCGCCCCAGATCAAGTGGGGGCGCTTCGTGGCCGAGCTCGACGGGCGCGTCGTGGGCCACGCCGAGTACACCCAGTTCGAGGGGATGTACCACCCCCAGAAGTTCGCGGCCTGGGTCACGGTGCGGCCCGAGTTCCGCGGCCAGGGCGCCGGCAAGGCCCTTTACGCCCGGCTGACGGAGGCCCTCGAGCCCCACGACCCCATCTCCGTCCTGAGCTCGGCCCGCGAGGACCAGGCCGCGGCCCTCGCCTGGCTGCAGAAGCTGGGCTACGAGGAGAAGATGCGCTACTGGGAGTCGCGGCTCGACGTGGCCGCCTTCGACTTCGCCCCCTGGGCGGGCCGCGTCGAGGCGGTGGAGGCGGCGGGCTTCGAGCTCAGGAGCCTGAAGGAGCTCGAGCCTGATCCCCATCACCGGCGCAAGCTCTACGACCTGTGGCTCGAGGCCCGCCAGGACGTGCCCCGCCCCGACGCCATGAGCGAGGTCTCGTTCGAGGAGTACTGCCGGTGGGTCTTCGACAGCCGCTACTACCTGCCCGAGGCCCACTTCGTGGCGGTGGAGGGCTCGAGCGGCCGGTACGTCGCGCTGAGCACCCTGTGGAAGACCGACGGCGACTACCTGGCCACCGGCCTGACCGGGACCCGCCGGGCCTACCGGCGCAAGGGATTGGCGCTGGCCCTCAAGCTCAAGGGCGTCCGCTTCGCCCAGGAGCACGGGGCCCGCGAGATCCGCACCGGCAATGAATCCAACAACCGGCCCATGCTCGCCATCAACGAGGCGCTGGGCTTCGTCAAGCAGCCCGCCTGGATCGACTTCGTCAAGGTCTTCCGCGAGGGCTGAACGCCCCGGCACCCCCGTCAAGGAGCACCCGTCATGCCGTTGCAATCCCTGGGTTACCGCACCGACCTGATGTTCCGCCGCTTCGAGGGGGAGGTGGTGGAGCGCGGGCGCTACCTGGTGGTGCGCACCCCCCGCAACCCCGGCTACCGCTGGGGCAACTTCCTGATCTTCGACCAAGCGCCGCGGGAGGGCGACCTCGAGCGCTGGAAGGCGCTCTTCGCCCGCGAGATCGGCACGCCCCCCGCCTACGCCCACTTCGCCTTCGGCTGGGACGGCGCACAGCCGGGCGCGGCGGGGCCTTTCCTCGAGGCCGGATTCCGCCTGGAGCAAAGCGCGGTGCTCAGCGCCCGCGGCGTGGTCCAGCCGCCCAAGCTCAACCCCGCCTGCGTGATCCGTCCCCTGCTGAGCGACGCCGACTGGGAGGAGCGCGTCGAGCTGGCGCTGGCGGTCAACGACGCCGAGCCGCCCGGGAAGCGCGAGGGGGAGGGCTACCGCGACTTCGTGACCCGCAAGGCCGAGGAGTACCGCCGGATGGTCGCGGCGGGGCTGGGGCAGTGGTTCGGCGCCTACCTCGAGGGCCGCCTGGCCGCCACGCTGGGCCTGTTCGTGTGGGAGGGGCTGGGGCGCTTCCAGAGCGTCGAGACCCACCCCGCCTACCGCCGCCAGGGCCTGTGCGGCACCCTGGTCTACCACGCCTCGCGCATCGGCCTGCGCGAGATGGGCGCCCAAACCCTGGTGATGGTGGCCGACCCCGGCTACGTGGCTATCCGGATCTACGAGTCGGTGGGCTTCCGCGTCGTCGAGCCCATGTGGGGGCTCGAGTGGCACCCCACCGACGCTTGAGGAAAACGCTTATGAGCTACCGCATCCGCCCTTTCGAGGCCGCCGATTACCCGGCCATGGTCGAACTCTGGAACCTCCACAACCCCGATTGGTCCCGCACCGTGGCCGAGGAGCGCGACAGCGACGCCAAGCGCGACCCCGAGTACCGCTTCGCCCGCTTCGTGGCCGAGGCGGAGGGCCGGGTGGTGGGGGTGGCGCAGCACGACCAGAGCCCCGGCTCCTACCACCCCCAGCGCTTCTCGCTCGAGCTCTACCTGCACCCTGGCTTCATGGGCCGGGGCCTGGGCAAGGCCCTCTACGCCCGCCTGCTGGAAGCCCTCGAGCCCTACCGGCCCCGACACCTGCTGGCCCAGGTGCGCGAGTCGAGCGAGCGCGGGCTGCGCTTCGCGCGGGAGCGGGGCTTTAGCGAGCTCAAGCGCGACTTCGTGAGCACCCTCGACCTGCGCTGCGCCGACCTGAGCCCCTACGCGGGCCTGGGGGAGAAGCTGGCCGCCGAGGGCATCCGGCTGGCGTCGTTCGCCGAGCTGCTCGAGGCCGATCCTCAGGCCCCGCATAAGCTCCACGAGCTCTTCTCCGACTTCCGCCTCGACATCCCCCGCGCCGCCCCGCCCACCCCCATCCCCCTCGACTTCTTCGTGCGCAACATCCTGCAAGGCCCCGGCTACGACCCCCGGCTCTTCCTGGTGGCCCTCGAGGGCGAGCGCTGGGTGGGCATGAGCTGCATGTTCCGGGTGGGCGATACCCGCAACCTCGACCTGTGGATCACCGGCGTGCGGCGGGAGTACCGGGGCCGCAAGATCGCGCTGGCGCTGAAGGTGGCGGGCATCCGGCTGGCCCGGGAACTGGGCTTCGAGAGCATCCGCACCGACAACGACTCGCGCAACGCCCCCATGCTGGCGGTCAACCGCAAGCTGGGCTTCGTGCCCGGCCCCGCCAGCCTGACGCTGGAAAAGGAGCTGTGAGCATGACCCTTCGCTTGCGGGAAGCGAGTTTCCCCGCCGACTACGCGGCCATGGCGGCGGTGCTGAGCGCGGTCTACCCCGAGTGGCCGCGCAGTGCCCACGACCTCGAGCGCGACGACGCCAACCGCGACCCCCGCTACTACTGGAAGGTGTTCCTGGCCGAGGAGGACGGGGAGGTGGTGGGGGTGGCGAGCGCCGGCCACCTGAGCGCGATGCACCGGGAAGGCCGCTTCGGGGTGCGGCTGAGCGTGCTCCCGCACAAGCGCAACCGGGGCATCGGCAGCCTGATGTACGACCGCCTGCTCGAGCACCTGCGAGGCTTGGGCGCGCGCGAGCTGCTGTGCTCGCTCGACGAGCGGCGCGGCGAGGCCCTGGCCTTCGCCCGGCGCCGGGGTTTCGAGGAGTACTGGCGGATGTTCGAGTCGCGGCTCGACCCCAAGGCCTTCGACTTCGCGCCCTACGCCGGGCTCGAGCAGCGCCTGGGGGCCGAAGGCTACGCCCTGCGCACCTACGCCGAGCTGGCCGACCCTCAGGGCGAGCAGAAGTTCTACGAGCTGCACTGGCAGCTCATGCAGGACATCCCCATGGACGAGCCCCCCCAGCGCGAGCCCCTCGAGCGGTGGCGCAAGCAGTGGACCCAAAACCCCCGCGCCCTGCCCGAGGCCTGCTGCATAGCCCTCAAGGACGGGCAGTGGGTGGGCATCTCCAACCTCTGGGCCTACGACGGCTACTGCCTCATCGCCCTCACCGGGGTGCTGCGCGAGCACCGGGGCCGGTCGCTGGCGCTGGCGCTCAAGCTGGCCGGGATCCGCTACGCCCTGGAGCACGGGGGGCTCGAGATCCGCACCTTCAACGACTCGCCCAACCGGGCCATGCTGGGCCTCAACCGCAAGCTGGGCTTCGTGCCCCAGGCCGCCACCATCCAGATGCGCAAGACGCTGGCCGCCGAGCCCTGAAGCCGGCCCCCGCCCGAGAGGTAAGGACGTGCTACCCCCACAGCAGGCTGACCGACAAGCCCAGCACACCCCCGCCCAGCATCACCGCCAGGATGTTGGCCCCGCGGTAGATCAGGAGGGTCGCCAGCGCCATCGCCGCGAAGCTCCAGGGCTTGTCCATCCCCAGCTCGACCAGCACCAGCAGCATGCTCAGCGACAGCCCCATGCTCACCGGGACCAGCGCCTTGCGCAGGGCGCGGCTCCAGCGGGCGCGGGCCATCCACCGCCAGCCGTGCACCAGCACGACGGCCCCGGCGGCCCCCGGCAGGAACATGCCCAGCAGCGCCCCCAGCGCCCCCACCGGCCCGGCGGCGCTGAGGCCGTAGAACACCACCGCCAGCATGTTGGGCCCCGGCACGAACTGGCCCAGCGCGAAGCCGTCGGCGAACTGCTGGGGCGTGACCCAGCCGTTGGCGATGAGGGTGCGGGCCATCTCGGGCAGGTTGGCCATCCCGCCCCCGAAGCTGATGAGCCCCAGCCGCAGGAAGGTGAGGAAGACCTCGAGCCCCTCGCTCACCCCGCCTCGGCCTCCCGCCAGTACAGCGCCACCCCCACCGGCACCGTGAGCAGCAGCACCAGGAGCAGCGACCAGTGCAGCAACCCGTAGGTCACAAACACCACCAGCGCCAGCAGCACCGCCTTGAGCGAGTCCAGCCCCACCTTGGCCTGGCGCAGCACCGTAGCCAGGATCAGCCCGACGGCCGCCGCCGCCACCCCGCTCAGCGCGCCCTCGAGGCTCGAGCCCGGCAGCGCCCCGAAGCGGAAGTAGGCCAGGCTCAGCAGCAGCATCAGGCTCACGCCGGGCAAGAGCACCCCCGCCAGGGCCGCGACCCCGCCCAGCGCCCCGCCCAGCCGCGCGCCCAGGTGGGCGGCCAGGTTGGCGAACACCGGCCCCGGCAGCACCCGGCACAAGGCGGTGGTCTCGAGGAACTCCCGCTCGCTCAGCCAGCCCCGCCGCACCACCATGAGCTCGTAGATGTGGGCGGTGCCCCCGCCGCCGAAGGCGGTGAGGCCGACGTAGAGAAAAGCGGTAAACAATTGGAGCAACGGCACGCGCACGCTGGAAGTGAGGATACTATGCTCAGGCCCGCCCACCCCGCCGATTACCCGGCCATCGCCCACGTCCACAACACGCTGTGGCCCGAGCACTTCCGCAGCCTCGAGGACTTCGCCCACCTCGACCGCCACAACCCCGTGCGGCGCTTCCTGCTCGAGCTCGACGGGCCGGTGGCGGTGGCCGGCCTGCGCGACCGGGGCGCTTTCTACGAGTTCGAACTCGGCGTGCTCCCCGGGTTCGAGGGCCGGGGCCTGGGGCGCGAGCTCTACGCCCGCCTGCTGGGCGAGCTCGAGGCCCTGCCCCCCAAGCGCACCCTGGCCTTCGTGAAGGAGAGCCACCCCTACGCCCTGGCCTTCGCCGCCCGGCGGGGCTGGCGGGAGTCGCTGCGCGGCTACCACCAGCACCTCGGCCTCGCCGCCTTCGACCCGGCGCCCTTCGAGGGCCTGAGGCGGCGGCTCGAGGCCGAGGGCTACGCCTTCCACAGCTACGCCGCCCTCCCCGACCCCGAGCGCCTGTACCCCCTGCTGCGCCAAACCTACCTCGACGTGCCCCGCTCCGGCGAGGCCGAGCCGCTGAGCCCCGAAGAGTTCCGCCGCCGCTTCGTCCTGCACCCCGCCTTCCACCCCCAGACCAGCTTCGTCGCCGTGCGGGAGGGGGAGTGGGCGGGCCTGAGCCTGGTCCGGCGGCGCGGCGAGAGCGGGTTGCACTCGGCCATGACCGGCGTGCTCCCCGCGCACCGGGGCCGGGGCCTGGCGACGGCGCTCAAGGTGTGCTCGATCCTCGAGGCCCGCCGCCTTGGCTTCGCCGAACTCCACACCAACAACGCCGCCGGCAACGCCCCCATGCTGGCGGTCAACGCCCGGCTGGGCTTCGTCCGCGGGCCCGCCCGGGTCGAACTCGAGCTCACCAAGGAGTCGCTATGGACCTGATCATCCGGCCCTTCACCCCCGAGGACCACCCGCCCGCCCTCGAGATCCACAACGCCATCTGGCCCGACACCCCCCAGACCCTCGAGGACCGGCTCGAGGCCGACGGGCGCCGCCGCGCCGACCTGGTGTTCCGCCGCTACGCCGCCGAGGTGGGCGGCCAGGTGGTGGCGACGGGCTCCTTCCAGCACATGGAGTGGTTCTTCCACCCCCGCAAGTTCGCCCTCGGCATGGAGGTCCACCCCCAGTGGCAGGGCCAAGGCGTCGGCGGGCGGCTCTGGCGCCACCTGCTGGCCGAGCTCGAGGCCTTCGAGCCCCTCAGCCTGCACGCCTCGGTGCGCGAGGACAAGAACGGCTGGGCCGTGGCCCGGCACTACGGCTTCGCCGAGGAGAGCCGGGCCTGGGAGTCGCTGCTCGACCTCAGCGCCTTCGACCCCGCGCCCTTCGGCGACGCGGTGGAGCGCGTGCGGGCGGCGGGCTACCGCATCCTGAGCTGGGCCGAGCTGGGCGACACCCCCGAGCACCGCCGCAGGCTGTGGGAACTCGACGTCGAGGTCTCCGAGGACGTGCCCCACACCCACCCCTTCACCATGCCCACCCTCGAGCGCTACGAGCAGCGGGTCTTCGGCAGCCGCGACTTCCAGCCCGAGACCCTGCTCGTCGCGCTGTCCCCGGACGGGGAGTTCGCCGGGGTCAGCCAGCTCTGGAAAACCCGGCCCGAGCACCGCCTGGACAACGGCCTCACCGGCGTGCGCCGCGCCCACCGCCGCAAGGGGCTGGCCCTGGCGATGAAGCTGGAGAACGTGGCGCGGGCCAGGGCCCTGGGCAAGCGCGAGATCCGCACCTTCAACGACCAGACCAACCGGCCCATGCTCGCCATCAACGAGGCCATGGGCTTCGTCAAGCAGCCGGCCTGGATCGACGTCGTGCGGGTGTTGCGCTCAGAATAGGGGTCATGGATTGCGTGGTGGGGGACGTCCACGGCTGCCTGCCCGCGCTGGTGGCGCTGCTCCAGCGGGCGGGGCTGCTGGGGCCGCGCGCGGAGTGGACGGGGGGCGAGTCCCGGCTGTGGCTGCTGGGCGACTACACCGACCGCGGCCCCGACGGGGTGGGGGTGATCGAGCTGCTGATGCGCCTGGAGGAGCAGGCCTACCGCGCCGGGGGCGCGGTGCACGCCCTGCTGGGCAACCACGACGTGCTGCTGCTGGAGGCCTACCACTTCCCCGACGCGCCCAGCGGTTTCCGCCACGACGGCATCACCCTCACCTTCCGCGAGCTGTGGCTACGGGCGCGGGGCCAGCCCGCCGACCTCGAGCGCCTGCGCCCCGAGCACGCCGAGTGGCTGGCCCGCCGCCCCGCCCTGGCCCGGGTGGAGGGCACCCTCTTGATGCACGCCGACAGCGACTTCTACCTCGAGTACGGCTCGAGCCTCGGCGAGATCAACGCCAACATCCGCGCGGTGCTGCAATCGCGCGACCCCGCGCGCTGGGACAGGCTCGAGGAGCGCTTCGCCTCGAGGATGGCCTTCTGGAACGGCGGGGCCCCCAAGGCGCGGGGCCTGCTGGCCCTGCTGGGCGCGGGCCGCCTGGTCCACGGCCACACCCCCATCTGCAGCGTGCTCGAGCGCCACCCCGAGGAGGTCCGCGAGCCGCTGGTCTACGCCGAAGGGCTGTGCGTCAACCTCGACCACTGCCTGTACCAGGGGGGGCCGGGGTTCGTGTACCGGTTGGACTAGGGCGCGGGGGGTAGAACATGTGAGGCGCCGGATGCCGGAAGATGCCCAACGCCGAACGCCCAACGCCAGGCGATGGACCATGGCTGGGGCGAGAACTTCCCCCGAGCGAGGCGTCACCCAGGGCCCTGTGGCCGCTTTTGCTGAGGTCTGATAGCTGCTAGCTTTTCCAACGGAGATTCCATGAGCCTGCCTTACGTCCAACTTTCCGGTTCGCCCTACGACCAGGGCCTCGCCCAGGGCCGTGCCCTGGCCGACGCCATCGCGCACAACCTCGAGGTCTACTTCCGCCGCTTCGAGGTCGAGGGCAAGCTGCCCCCCGCCGAAGCCCGGCGGCGCGGGGAGGTCTACCTGGGGGCCATCCGCGAGCAGAGCCCGGCCTACGCCCAGGGCATCGAGGGGATCGCGGCGGGCTCGGGGCAGAGCCTGGTGGATATCGCCACCCTCAACGTGCGCTACGAGATCCTCTACTACCAGTTCGCCCAGGACGACACCGTCGTCTACCACGGCCACGAGGCCCCCAACGGCTGCACCGCCTTCGCCCTGCTGCCCGCCCACAGCGCCGACGGGGCGTTGTGGATGGGCCAGAACTGGGACTGGATCGAGGACGCCAAGGGCGCCCTCCAGCACGTCACCGAGCCCGACGGGACGCGGGTGCTGGCCTTCACCGAGGCCGGGATCTTCGGCGGCAAGATCGGGCTGAACTCGCACGGGCTGGGCCTGTGCATCAACGGGCTGGTGGCGGTGGGCGACAACTGGGCGGGGCTGGGCAAGCCCTTCCACCTGCGCACCTACGAGGCCCTGCGCTCGCGCACCCTGGCCGAGGCCGAGGCCAAGGTGAGCGCCGCCCCGCGCACCGCCTCCGGCAACTTCCTGCTGGGGCAGGGGGAGGTGGCCGTAGACCTCGAGGTCTCCCCCGCCAAGGTGGTGCGCTGGCAGGACGAGCGCCAGCTCGTCCACGCCAACCACTTCCTCGAGCCCCAGGCCCACGGCATCGAGGTGCCGCCCATCGAGTGGCTCGACCGCTCCGACCACCGCCACCAGCGGCTCGAGGAGCGCCTGCGGCAGGTGGAAAAGCCGGGCCTGGCCGACCTTCAGGAAGCCCTGCGCGACCGCGACGGCGCGCCCTACGCCGTCTGCCGCACCGCCAGCGCCGAGGAGTACGAGCTGGGCGAGCCCTACCGCACCGTGGCCTCGGTGATCCTGAACCTCCGCACCCTCGAGCTGTGGGTCTCCGACGGCCCGCCCCACGAGAACCCCTACGAGCACTACGCCCTGTAGGAACCCTTATGGTCATCGACCTCGAACTCGCCCGCCGCCTCGAGCGCGTGGACGCGCTCAACTCCGCCGACTACGCCCTCACCCTCGCCCGCCTCGAGCCCGCCAGCCGCGCCGCCCTGATCCCGCTGGGGCCGGGCTACGCCTTCCGCATGGGCCCCGACTACCCCATCAACAAGATGGCCTGCCTCGAGTTCGCTGAGCCCGACGAGGCGCTGCTCGAGCAGGGCGAGGCCTTCCTGGCCGAGCTCGGCGTGCCCGCCCGCGTCTCCTTCTGCCCGCTGGGCCACAGCGCCGTGCTGGAGATGCTGGCGCGGCGGGGCTACCGGCCGAGGCACTTCATCAACCTGTACGTGCGCCGGGTGGAGGCCCCCGCCGAGGCCCCGCTGCCCGAAGGCCTCGAGGTCGGCCCGCCCCGCGACCTAGAGGAGTGGCTGGCCGCCAGCCGGGCGGCCTGGGAGCTCAAAGGCACCCCGCAGGACGCGCGTTTCGGGCAGGTCGCGCTCGAGCGCCCCGGGGCGCTGAGCCTGGTGGCCCGCGTGGAAGGCCAGGCCGTGGCGGTGGGGGCCATGCGCGTGCGCGAGGGGATCGCCTTCCTCAACGGCGCGGCCACCGCCCCCGCCCACCGCGGGCGCGGCATCCAGGCCGCCCTGCTGCGCGAGCGGCTGCGCCGGGCCTGGGAGGGGGGGTGCGAGTGCGCGGCCATCTCCGCCACCCCCGGCAGCACCTCGGCCCGCAACATCGAGCGCCAGGGCTTCCGCCTGGCCTACACCCGCCTCTCGCTGGAGAAAGCGCGGTGAGGGTCCGGGCCGGCCTCGAGGTGCGCCTGCTCAAGGCCCTCGACCCCGAGCGCTTCAGCAAGGTGGTGGGCCTGTGGCCCACCCGCGCCCGCCGCAAGGGCGAGGACGGGGCCGAGACCGCGCTGTGGGCGCTGGAAACCCCCTGGCTCGAGGCCCCCGACCCCCAGGACGCCCTGCGGACGCTGCTCGAGCCCCTGAAGGCCAAGGCCCCGCTGCTGGCCGTGCTGGTCGAGCAAAAGGCCGTCCGGGTCGGGTTCTCCTGCACCGTCGAGGCGGCGGGAGCCACCTCCCTCGAGCTCGACCCCGACGCCCTCGCCCTCCTCGCCCGGCTCGAGGCGGCGGTGCGGCTCGAGCTGCGCCCCGCGCCAGCCCCCGACCCCTTGGGCCGGCCCCTAAACTAGTCCGCCGGCCTACACTCTAGCCATGGCCCGCGTCCACGTCGCCCAGGGCGGCATCACCGACTTCACAGGCGACGCCATCGTCAACGCGGCGAACAACCACCTCGTCCTCGGCTCCGGGGTGGCCGGGGCCATCGCCCGCAAGGGCGGCCCCGAGATCCAGGAGGAGTGCCACCGCCACGGCAAGATCCGCGTCGGGGAGGCCGCCATCACCGGCGCGGGCCGCCTGAGGGCCCGGCACGTCATCCACGCGGCGGCCATGGGCGACGAGCCCGCCACCCTCCAAACCGTCCGCTCGGCCACCCGCCACGCCCTGCGCCTCGCGCTCGAGCACGGCCTCAAAACCCTAGCCTTCCCCCTCCTCGGCACCGGCGTCGCCGGCCTCCCCCGCGACGGCGTGATCCGGGTGATGCTCGAGGAACTCCGCTCCGCCCCCGAAAGCCTGGAAGTAACCCTCTACGGCTACTCCCAGCCCGACGCAGACGCGATAAGGGCACAGCTTTAGGGCAGAGGAAGCCAGTGACGTATGGCTCGTGGCCCGTGGTTCGTCGAGGGTCTAGGGTCTAGGCGTTTTGCGTCTGGCGTACGACGTACGCCGGGTTATCGGCTATCGGCTACCGACCCTCGACATCCCTCACACGCGCTCCGCCACCGGCGCCGCCACCGGCACCCCCTCCGCCTCCCCCGGCGGCACCCGGCGGAAGGTGAGCCAGGTGTTGACGAAGCCCAGCCCGTACAGGAGGGCGCCCACGAAGAAGGGCGTCCCCACCAGCCAGGAGGGCACCTCGGGGCGGGCCACCTGGCCCAGCAGGAAGCCGCCGAAGAGCGGGCCCACCATGCCGGTGAGGCTCACCAGGGCGCTCAGCGCGCCCTGCACGGCGCCCTGCTCACGGGCGGAGACCGACCTCGAGATCAGCGCCTGGCTGGCGGGCTGGCTCACGTTGCCGATGGAGCCCAGCAGGATGGTGGCGTACATCATCCAGCCCTGGGTCGCCAGGCCGTAGAGGGTGAAGCTCACGATCCCCGCGCTCTGCCCCAGCAGCACCGAGCGCCGCTCGCCCAGCCGGCCCACCACCGCCCGCACCAGCCCGCCCTGCACCAGCATGGCGGTGACGCCCACCAGCACCAGCGAGAGGCTGGTCTGGAGGATGCTCCAGTCGAAGCGGTAGGTGGTGTACTGCACCCACACCGTCTGCAGGATCTGGAAGGCCAGGTTGATCAGCAGCACGCTCCCGCTCAGGCCCAGCAGCAGCGGGGTGCGCCTCAGGATGCCCAGCGCCGCGAAGGGGTTGTTGGAGGTGCGGCTGAGGTTGCGGTTCTCGGGCTTGAGCGACTCCGGCAGCACGAACCAGCCGTAGAGCCCGTTGAGGAAGGCCAGCAGCGCGGCGAAGTAGAAGGGCAGGCGCAGGTCGATCTGGCCCAGCACCCCCCCGATGCCCGGCCCCAGGATGAAGCCCAGCCCGAACACCGCCCCGATGAGGCCGAAGTTCTTCGCCCGGTCCTCGGGCTTGGAGACGTCGGCGATGTAGGCGTTGGCGGTGCTGAAGCTCGCCCCCAGGATGCCCGCGACCAGCCGGGCCACGAACAGCAGCCAAAGCGCGGGGGTGAGGGCGGCGATGAGGTAGTCGAGCGCGGTGCCGAAGGAGGCCGCCAGCAGCACCGGCCGGCGGCCGTAGCGGTCGCTCAGCCGCCCCAGGACGGGGGCGAAGACGAACTGCATGGCGGCGTACACGGCGATGAAAATGCCGTTGAAATAGGCCCCCGCCTGCACGCTCCCGGCCAACGCCTCGATGAGCTTGGGCAGGACCGGGATCACCAGCCCCAGGCCCATCACGTTGATGAGCACGCTGACGAGGATGAAAACCATGCTGGCCTGACGTTTCACTCAATTCCTCCCGCGCCGCGCGGCAATTCCGGCGCCGCGCGCATGACGTTGTAGGATACCTCGAGCGCGCGGTATGTTCCAGACCCATTCCGGCGCTTGGATCATGTGTAAAGCGTAACGGCGGGCGGGCCTTACGCCGGGGCCTTAGCGAGGCCGGAGCGCCGGGGGCCGCCGCGCTCGGGCAAGCTCTCCAGGGCGCGGGCGAGTTGCTCGAGGCTGTAGAGGTTGTGCACGGGCAGGAAGTCGTCCACGAAGGGCAGCGCGGCCACCAGGCCCCGCGTGAGCGGCTGGTAGCCGGGGGTGCCCAGCAGGGGGTTGAGCCAGATCAGGCGGTGGCAGGACTTCTGCAGCCGCTCGGTCTCGAAGGCCAGCAGCTCGGGCTCGCCCTGGTCCCAGCCGTCGGAGATCAACAGCACCACCGCGCCGCGCCCCAGCACCCGCTTGGCCCAGGTGCGGTTGAACTCGTGCAGGCTGCCGCCGATGCGCGTGCCCCCCGACCAGTCCTTCACCAGCCGGCCCACCTCGAGCAAGGCCGCGTCCACGCTGCGCCGCTTCATGGGCCGGGTGATGCGGGTGAGGCGGGTGCCGAAGGCGAAGGCCTCCACCGTGCGCAGGCCCTGGCGGGTCTGGGCCTGGGCGAAGGCGTGCAGGAAGTGCAGCAGCATGCGGGCGTAGCGCTCCATCGAGCCCGAGACGTCGGCCAGCACCACCAGGGGGCGGGGCTTGGTCTTGCGCTCCCGCCAGGCCAGCCGCACGAACTCGCCCTGGTGCTTCAGCGCCCTGCGGAAGCTGCGCCGCAGGTCGAGGGCGGCCCCCGCGCGGGCGGGCTGGAGCCTCCGGGTGGGGCGCTCGGCGATGCGCCAGTCGAAGTCCTGCAGCAGGCGGCGGGTGGCCTCGAGCTCCCCCTCGCTCATCTGGTCGAAGCGCTTGAGGCGCAGCACCTCCTGCTCGGAGTAGGTCAGGGCCCGGTCGATGACGGGCAGGGGCGGCCCCTCGGCGGGCTTGCCGGGCGGGCGTTCCCGGCCCACCTCGCCGGGGCGGGGCTTGGGGTCCTTCTTGGGCGG